>CAIYQA010000298.1 GCA_903928175.1 uncultured Spartobacteria bacterium
GGATTGAGCACGAGCGTTTCCCAGTGCCCTTGCAGGGCACGGCTCTCTCACACGCATACCCAGGGCGCTGCCCTGGGCTGGTTTACTCAGCCCCTTCGGGGCGAGAGGAATGCGACAAATTAAACCGAAACTGGTCTAGCCCGCATATTTCACTGTCCTCTGTAGCCTCAATCCAAACTGGTTTTGCCAATTTCTACTCATTTTGAGAGTCCGCGCTTGATGGCAAAATGGTTCAGGACGATGTCAAGCCTAGTGGTATGAAATATTCAGGCTAGTGTAGCCGCAAAAAGGCGCAAAAGAGCGCAAAAAACAGGAGCCTCTCTGTGGGATATGGGGGCGGTTGGATCGGCCACTCCGCGAGCCGATTTTGTTTGCGACGCCCAACCCCGGAATTTTCACCCTTGCGGCAGCGAAGGGAGCCGCACGGTAAACGTGCTGCCCAGCCCCGGTGTGCTGGCGACTTCCATGGTGCCTCCGTGCGCTTCGACAATCGCGTGGGCGATCGCCAGCCCCAGGCCCAAATGCCCCTGCGCGCCGGAGCGGGCTTTATCCACCCGGTAGAACCGCTCAAAGAGGTGCGGAAGGTCGCCGGGCGCGATCCCCAGGCCGGTGTCGCTGACGGCAAGCAATACGCCTGCGGGCTCGCTGGCAACCTTCACACATACGCTGCCCCCGGGGCGGTTGTAGTGAATGGCGTTGCTTACGAGGTTGCTCACAACCTGCGCGAGTTGCCCCGCGCTGGCCAGGCAAGGGGCTGGCGCGAGTTCCCATTCCAGATGGACGCCTTGGGCTTGGGCCAGAGGCTGTAAAAGTTCGACGCTTTCCTTTGCGATGCGGCACAGGTCGTCGGCTTCCAATGCCGGGGCGTCGGCGGAGTCCAGCCGCGCAAGGGAAAGCAGGCATTCAATGAGCCCGCGCATGCGCTGGGCGGCGCGCTGGCAGGCGGCGAGGCTTTCGCGGTATTCGGTTGCCGAACGTTCGCGGGCAAGCGCGGCCTGGGTTTGGGTGAGCACCACGGCAACAGGCGTGCGCAGTTCGTGCGAGGCGTCGGCGGTGAATTGCGCCTGCCGCGCGAAGCTGGCCTGCAAACGGGCAAAAGTATGATTCAGATCCCGGGCAAGCTGACCCAGTTCGCTTTCGGCATCGGCGGTGGGAATGCGCTGGGAGAGATCGCCGGTGGCGATTTTCGCCGCAGTGGCGCTGATCTCCCCGATGGGGCGGAGCGAACGAGCGCCGATCCATCCGCCGCCCGCCAGCCCGAGCGCGAGCACCGCGCCGCCCACCCCGGCCAGCAGCCACGCAAAGCGGCGAATGTCCGCGAGTTCCCCCCGGATGTCGCGGCCCACAAGGACGCATTCCCCCGAGGGAACGTAGTGAAAGCACTCGCGGAGCGTTCCGCGCGAACGGAAAGCGGGCGGTCCACGCAGCGGTTCCGGACGGGGGGCCCCGGCTGGGGCGGAAGCGGAAATCGGGCCTTGCTGGCCTTCCGGGAGCCACACGATGTAGTAAAAATCCTGGCCCGGAAAGCCCTCAAAGAGCGTTGCCTCGCGCGCCGTCAAGCGCAGATCGAGGGGTTTTGCCTCATTGGGGGGCGGCCTGTTTTCAGGGGAAAAACCACGGGGCCGGGGCCGGTCGGAGGGAGCGCCACCGGGGCGCACCATGCCGCCGATAACGCCCAGGCGCTGCTCCAGTTCACGGTCCGCGCGATTGAGCTGGTTTGCCCGTTGGAGTTGCCAGGCGGTGAAGCCGAACCCCGCAAGGACGGCCACGAGCAGCAATCCGTGCCAAAGTTGCAGCCGCCAGCGGATGGAGTGAAACCATTTCATGGGATGCAATAGCCGTAGCCGCGGCGCGTGGCAATGCACTCGGGCCCGAGTTTCTTGCGCAGGTTGGAGACATGCACGTCGAGCAGGTTGGAGAGCGAATCGTCATCCTCGTCAAACAAGTGCTCGTACAGAGTGGCGCGGGTGACGGTTTCGCCCCGGTGCAACGCGAGAAATTCCAGCAACGCATACTCGCGGGCGGTGAGCGCGACGGGATTCCCGCCCAGCGTGACGGTGCGCGCGGCGGTATCCAGAAGCGCCCCGCCGATTTCGATGACGTTGCGCGTCTGCCCCGCCGAGCGGCGGATGAGCGCGCGCAGCCGGGCGAGCAGTTCCTCGAGGTCGAACGGCTTGATCACGTAGTCATCGGCCCCGGTGTCGAGCCCGCGCACCCGGTCGCGGGCGGCATCGCGCGCGGTGAGCATGAGCACGGGCGTCTTTTTGGACTGGCGCAACCGCTGGAGAATCTCCCAGCCGTCCAGGCGGGGCAGCATCACATCCAATAATATTGCGTCGTAGTCTGCGCCTTCCGCTTTATACAGCCCCTCCTCGCCATCGGTCGCGGTATCGACGGCATACCCCTCTTCGCGCAAGGCCCTGGCCAGGCTTGCGAGGAGGTCGGCTTCATCTTCGATGAGCAATGCGCGCATGAGTTGAGGAGCGCCAGCATACAGCAAGGTTCCCGGCTTGGATAGGCCGCAGGTTGGCACGTGGGGGATGATAGCCGGGCAACCTTAAGATGAGGTGAAGAAGGCCCGGAATTTTCGCAAAAATTTTTTGGCGTCTTCACGTTCTCTTAAGGTTCCTTCGCGTAACCTGGCAGCGTCAAAGGACAGACGGTTACCAAACACAAAATTATGAAAACCATCGCAATTGTATTCGCACTGGCGCTCGCCGCCTCCACGCCTGATAGCTTTGCCCAGGACAACGGCGCTCCGCCGTCCCCGGACGGAGGTCATGGGCAGGGGCGGGGAGGCTTGCATCTGCTGCCGCCGCATGCCCAGGCGCAACTGAACCTGACTGCCGACCAGCAGAAGCAACTGGCAGACCTGGAAGAAGAGGTGAAGGGCAAGATCGCAAGCATCCTGACGCCCGAACAACTCGAGCAGTTAAAACAAATGCGGCCTCCGCAGCATCAAGGCGGTCCCAATGGCGGCGGTGGAGGGAAACCCAGCCCGACCCCGCCCAGCCAATAACGCCGGATCAACTCGCGCACCGTACGGACCGGAAACGCCGGTCTGGCATTACGAGGCGAAGAATCGCACGGAGTTTTTCTCCTCGGAAATCTCCGGCGCACACCGCCTTCCCAACGGCAACACGCTCATCTGCGCGGGGGTGATCGGGAATTTGTTTGAGATCACGGCCACTGGCGAGACTGTCTGGCAATATGTGAACCCGGTGGTGCGCGACGGCATCCTCGCGCAAGGCGAATTGCCGGGCAAAGATGTGCGCGGCCATCTGTTCAACGCCGTCTTCAAAGTCCACCGATATGCACCGAATTACCCCGGGCTTGTCGGGCGCGATCTGACGCCCAAAGGGGCCATTGAACTGCCCATTTCGCAAAAGGGAAAAACGGGCTTTGACAAAGCGGATGCCACTGCCGAAGAACGTCCCGGTGCCAGAAAGCCCAATCCCGAAAGGATAAACCGATGAAGAGTTCGCTGCTTCTATTGATCCTGTGCGCCGGTGCGGCATGCGCGGCGACAACCCCGCCGGGTTACCCCATCGTCGGCACCGGCCAGACCAAGTGCTACGACGACCGCCACGAGATCGCGCCGCCGAAACCGGCACAGCCGTTCTACGGTCAGGACGCGCAGCATCCTGGGCCGACAGCGAGTTACAAGGACAACGGCGACGGCACCGTCACCGACTTGAATACCGGGCTGATGTGGGTGCAGGCGCGCGGCACGAAAGTCACATGGAAGGAGGCCGTCGCAGGCGCGGCGGCTTGCCGGGTGAGCAATCACGCGGATTGGCGGATGCCCTCCATCAAGGAACTCTATTCGCTGATCAACTTCACCGGCGGCTATGACTTCCGCACGGGCACGGCAGGCTCCACGCCGTACCTCGACACGAAATTTTTCAAGTTCGTTTACGGCGACGAATCCAAGGGGGAACGCGGCATCGACTGCCAGGACTGGTCCGCGACGGAATATGTCAGCCAGACCATGAACGGCAACCCGACCGTGTTTGGCGTGAACTTCGCTGATGGGCGCATCAAAGGTTATCCGAAAATCACCCGCGGTCCGGGCGGCCAGCGCGAGTTCAAGCTCTACGCCCGCTACGTCCGCGGCGGTTCACATTAAAAAGCATGAAAATTCGCCCCCTCATCCTCCATCTCATTTTGTGGGCCATCGTTGCCCCCTGCCTGGTTTGCGCTTACGAACGGCTGCAAGGGCCGACCGAATTGCTCTTCTGCGACAAGCAGAAGGCTTGCGGGGACCGATCGCATCCGCGACCTCGAAACGTATGGCTATAAAAAGGGGGTGTTTATCGGCAATTCGGGGCATGTGCGTGTGCAAGTTGCCCCCGATAAAATGACCGTGGAGTATGTGCGCTCGCGGGTGCCGGGGGAAACGCAACCAAGCAATGGAGAGGTTTCCCAAGGGTGGAAGGTCTCGCGCAAAGAACGCGAAGAACGCAAAGAGGAGAAGGATCGGAGAACCCGGAGGGTTCGTAAGAGAATAGCCGGTGGTTGAGCGAAGCGACACCCCCGGTTTCAATAAGAATTGGCTCACCCCGGAGGGGTGGCAGAAAACCCGCGCTCTGCCACCCCGTTGGGGTGAGCGCATTTGTGGTCGGGGTTCCGGTGGTGTCGGCGCCTGCTCGCGCCTCAACCACCGGCTATTGTCTGTAAACCCTTGCTTCGGGTTACATCCACCGAGGATGTGCCATTTTCATGCCGTGTGGAGTTTCGCGTGCGGAGCTTGGGCATCTGTTTGGTCTTTGGAGAAAAGAATACGGCTCAACGCTGTCCAATCAGCGCTATCCGACTGACCTACTACACTTGCGCGCATCTTTTGCATGAGGTCGACGAAAGCTTTCATATCTTCGCTTTTCGACATATCTCCATATTTGTCAAAGAACTCGCCAACGGCATGAGCCACGTTGGGAGTTCCATAAATTCCTATTCTAACCTTGGCATCGAGCATCAGCCATGCAGATGTTGCTTCAGCCTTCGGATCACAAAACCGCTGCGCCATTGCTACTCCTGTGACTCCGCGCACGAAATCGATGTACGCATCACTTTGTAGTTTATCGAACCATTCGCCTTTCTTGGCGCGGCGACCGAAAAAATATTGAATGGTTCCGCCTAAGAATATCCCGATTAGCGCAGTGATGAGCGGAATGTAGTCTTTCATATTTTTGGCTGAACGTCATTCCTTAGGATACTCCACTTCGCCCATCAGCCGCAGGTCGTCGCCGAAACGCTCGTAGGTGGGGTTCACGATCCGGGGGGCTTCGCTCGTTTGGCCTGCGCCAAGGCCGCCGGTGACGAGTTTGGGCCCGCCGAGGAGCATCGGGGCGACGTAAAAGCAAACTTGGTCCACGAGGCGGGCGTCAAAGGCTTCGCCCAGCGTGCGCATCCCGCCTTCGATGATTACGCTCGTGATCTCGCGCTGGCCCAATTCCTGGAGCACTTCGCGCAAAGGGCGGCCCGTAAAGACCAGCGTCCGGTCGCGGTGCGCGTCGGTGAAAAGGGCGGCTTCGGGCGGCAGGTTGCCGGAACGGCTCACAATGACGCGCCACGGCTGGCGGTGCGCTTCGCCCGGCACGCCGCGTACGGTCAGTTGCGGGTTGTCGGCGCGCACGGTTTCGCCGCCGACGAGAATGGCGTCCACTTGCGCGCGCATCTGGTGGGTGTCGGCCCGGGAGGCTTCGTTGGTGATCCAGCGGGGAGCCTCGGGCGGGCGGCTGATGCGGGCATCCAGCGACATCCCGGCTTTGGCGATCACCCACGGCATCCGGGTTGCGATCCATTTGTTGAAAGCGAGGTTCAACCGGCGGCATTCCTCTTCAAGTACGCCGCAACGGACTTCCACCCCCCGTTCGCGCAGGAGGCCGACGGCGCGTCCGGCATGGGCCGGGTTGGGGTCGAGCGTGCCGATCACCACCCGGCGGATGCCCGCGTTGAGGATGGCTTCCGAGCACGGCGGCGTGCGGCCGTGCGTGGAGCACGGTTCGAGGGTGACGTAGAGGGTGGCCCCTTGCGCGAGCGACGGATCGGCCAACGAGCGCAGGGCTTCAATCTCCGCATGCGGCAGCCCGGCTTTGCGATGCCAGCCGCTGCCGACGACCTGGCCTCCGCGCACAATCACTGCGCCGACGGCGGGGTTGGGGCTCGTCGCCCCCAAGCCGCGCCGGGCTTCGGTGAGAGCTGCCTGCATGAACGCTTCGTCAATCACCCTGTTATTTAAGCTGAAAACGGGCGACGGGGATAGAGATTGTTCATTTTTCACACAGATACACGGAGGCACAGAGAAAGACATTTCAGGTTTTTTCATCCTCCTGAGTTCACGCTCCACTTGGCTCTTCCTTGGGAGGTAAGAACGGGTCACATCCGTCACTTCCCCGTCTTTATCTGATAGTGATTGTTCATTTTTCACACAGAGACACGGAGGCACAGTGTGAAGGCGTTTACCTAAAATGTCTTTCTCTGTGTCTCCGTGTCTCTGTGTGAGACTTCTTGCAAATCGCCCACCGCTCCGGCACATTTTGCGCATGTCTCCAATCAAAGGCGCGGGCGGCACTCCGGGCGGCATCGGATCGTTTTTTCTTGGGTTCCTGATGATGTGCACCGGGTTTTATTTGCTTTTGCAATCCATCGTCGTCACCCACGCCTTCGGCGTCGGCATGGGCCTGTTTCATTTCGCGGTTTTTGGCGGCGGGTTTTCGATTACCAGCGGCATGATTTTGATCCCGATGCTGTTTGGGGTCGGAATCGTTTTCTTTAACGCCCGAAACCTGATCGGCTGGGCGCTGGCCGTGGGCTCGCTGGCCGCGTTGATCTTCGGGGTGATCTCCAGCATCCATTTCATGATGCGCCCGATGAGCCTTTTCGATTTGCTCGTGATTCTGATTCTTTGCGTCGGCGGCACCGGTCTCTTTCTGCGGTCGCTGCGGGACCAGAATCGCGCATGAAGCATTTTCATCAGGAACTCAGGAGCTCAGGAAAAGAAGAGCTTTGCTTTGTATTTCCTGATTTCCTGAGTTCCTGATGAACCCGTTTTCCTGATTTTCCCTCATGAGCACCAAACCTCAAAACCTCCCCAAAGACCTGCCCGGGCGCGTTCTCGCGCTGATGCGTTCGCCCCGGTACCAACCGCTCGACAAGGTGGGGCTTTCCAAAAAATTGGGGCTCCCGCCGGAGGATCGCGCGATCTTGCGCGAGGTGCTCCGGGATCTGGAGGAGCGCGGCGAGATCGCCCGCATCCGCAAAGACCATTACGTGCTGCCGGAAGCGGCGGAACTGGTCACCGGCATTTTGCAGGTGCACACGAGCGGCAACGCCCACCTCCTCAGCGAACGCGAGGGGCAGCCCGATCTCTATATCGCCTCCGAAAACACCTGGACGGGGATGAACGGGGACCGCGTTGTGGCCCGCATCCTGCACGAGGGGATCGCAGGCGTGGTAAGCTTTCGCCGCCGCCTACCCGCCGCGGGCGAACGCCGCGAAGGGCGCGTCATCCGCATTTTAAAACGCGCCAGCGAAACGCTCGTCGGCACGCTTCAAAGATCGAAAAAGCAGTTTCACTACGTCATTCCGGACGACCCACGCATCGCGCACAACATCTACGTCCACCCCGGCGCGGCTCCCTTGCCGCACCCGCCCAGCGTGGGGGATAAAGTGGTGGTGCGCCTGGACGAATGGACCTCCCGCCACATCAATCCCGAAGGGGAAATCATCGAAGTGCTCGGGGCGGCTTCCGCGCCCGGCGTGGACATGCTTTCGATCATTCGCAAACACAACCTCCCGGTGGAGTTTCCGACGGCGGTGGTCGAGGAAGCCCACCGCATTCCCGAACAGGTGCCGCCTGCGGAACTGGAGCGCCGCGAGGATTTGCGCGAGTGCCTGATCTACACCATCGACCCGGATGACGCGCGCGATTTTGATGATGCAATCCAAGTCGAGAAGACCGCCGACGGCTGGCGCGTGGGAGTGCACATCGCCGACGTGGGCCACTACGTTTTTCCCGGCACGGCACTGGACAAAGAGGCATTCGAGCGCGGCAACAGCGTGTACCTTGCCGACCGGGTGATCCCGATGCTCCCCGAGCGGCTCAGCAACGGCATCTGCTCGCTCAAGCCCAACGTGGAGCGACTCACCCGCTCGGCCTTCATGGAGTTCACCCGGGGCGGCAAAATGAGGAGCGCGCGGTTTTCGATGAGCGTCATCCGCAGCAAGGCCCGGCTCACTTACAAACAGGCCTTCGCCATCTTGACCGGCAAAACCCCGGAGCCGCTCCCCGCCACCGTGCCCGACCGCACCGAGGCGATCCCGGAGGCCGTCGCCGAGAACATCCGCCTCGCGTGGGAACTGGCTTCCATCCTGCGCAAAAACCGGTTTTCCGCCGGCTCGCTCGATCTGGATTTCCCGGAGGTGAAAGTCTGGCTCGATGCCCAGGGCACCCCGGTGAAGATGGAGAAAATCGAAAACGACAGTTCGCACCAGCTCATTGAGGAATTCATGCTCGCCGCCAACGAAGCCGTCGCCCGCGAGACCAAGAACAAGAATTTCCCTTCGCTGTACCGGGTGCATGAAAATCCCGACCCGGACAAACTGGCGGAATTCCGCGAACTCGTCCGGCTCTACAATTACCGCGTGGGCGACCTGACCGTGCGCTCCGAGGTGCAGCGGTTGCTGGAGGCGATCAAGGGCAAGCCGGAGGAATATGCGCTGAAGATTGCGTTTTTGAAAAGCCTCAAGCGGGCGGCGTACGGCACGCGGGCGCTGGGGCATTACGGCCTGGCCAAGGTCAACTACACCCATTTCACCAGCCCGATCCGGCGCTATGCCGATCTCGTGGTGCACCGCGTGCTCGGGCATATCGGCGAGCAACGGCAGCGGGTAGCCGCGGCAGATATGGCGACCGTGGGCGAGCATATTTCCCGAACCGAACGGACGGCGGAAGATGCCGAGCGCGAATCGGTGAAGCTCAAAAAAATCGAGTTCTTCGCGTTGGCTGCGGGACGCCGCGACAAATTCACCGCCGTGATTTTGGATGTGCGCAATTACGGGCTCGTGGTGGAGTTGCCGGAATTCCTCATCACCGGGCTCGTCCACGTCTCCGCGCTTTCGGATGACTTTTACCTCTTCGACGCCGCCCGGTTGCGGTTTGTGGGGCGCAGGAGCAACCGCATTTTTGCCGCCGGGGAGCGGATCGAAGTCGCGGTCGCCAAGGTGGACATGTACAAACAGCAGATCGATTTCCAACCGGCACCGGAGGAAGGCAAGAATCTCGCGCCAAGAGCGCAAAGGCCGCAAAGGCAGAAAAAAGAACGCACAAAGGGACGGCGACGGAAATAATGAGCAAGGTGCAGATGCCATCCCGATCGCGCCCGGAGGTCGCGATCCACCACTGGGCGGGATGCAATTGGAAAGCGGGGCGGGTGGATCGACCGCTCCGCGGGCGATTCAGGGAGGCCGCATGGAAGCCAGTCCTCTCGATGCGTTTTTTGCGCCTTTTTGCGGCCCAACCCACCGGTTTTGCGATGAAAGTTGATTTTAGCCAGGAGATGGGACAGAACAGGATCGAAGAAATTGTCCGACTATGCGTTCTCATTTTAGCATCTTGATCCTCGCGATTCTGACCTGCACCGCTTTGGGAGCGCAGAATTTTGACACGCCGCCGCCCCGGGAAATTCAGCTCGTTGAAAAAAAAGCGGAACAGCTTACCGCGCAGGACAACAGCCCGCTCGGGCTCAAAGCCCTCGCCCTTGCGCCCGCGAAATGGAAACACGCGGAGACGGATCATTTTATCGTGCATTACCGTCGCGTGACAGAGGCCCAGCGGGTCGTGCGGGAGATCGAATACACGCTCTGGTTTGCGGCGCAGTCACTGGGGGCGACCAAAGAGCGGTATGCCAGGAAATCGCACGTTTATGTGTTCCAGGACATGAAGGAATGGGTCGATTTCCGGGCCGGGGCGGGCGTTCCCAAATGGTCCTCGAGCTTTGCGCATGGGGATAACCTGTTTTTGCATATCGGCGGGGCGGGTGAACGGTTTGATTCCGAGACGCTTGCCCACGAAACCACCCACGCCGTGGTCGCCCGGCTTTATCCCCGGCGGCAGTGGCCGATCTGGCTCAACGAGGGATTTGCCGAATACATGAGCACGGCGAGTTTGGCCGCTCGCAAGGGATTGTGGACCCAGGGAATGCAGCGCGGGCTTTCCAAAGCCTCGATGCCGCTCGCCCAACTCGTCGCGATGACCGAGTATCCCGCAACCGGCGCAGCCGCCACCGAATCCGAGCACAATGCGGTGCACATTTTCTACCAGAGCTCCCAAAAGCTCGTGCGGTTCCTCATGAACAACTTTCCCAAAGAGCGTTTTCCCCGATTCATCGACGTCATCCTGGCAGGTGCGAATTTTGAAAACGCCATCGTGCAGGTTTACGGCGACCAGGTCAAAAATTACGCGGATTTCACCAAAAAATACGATCAATTCATCAAATAGCCGGGCGCCTGAAGAAAGAAAAAAACAATCAGGAAACCAGGAAACCAGGAAAAGGCGTAAAAGAATGGCGACCTCGCGCGAATCGGAGTTGGCCTCGTTCCCAAGTTTTACTTGGGAATGCGCTAATCCCGGCAGTTGCACTGCCGCCGCCCGCGAGCGCAGCGAGCCTCAATTGAAAGCAGTGCATTGTGGCAGCAATGCGAAGTTCAACTTCGCGGGAAAGTGCGTTCCCAAGTACAACTTGGGAACGAGGCCCACTCTTTGCGTCTTTTCCTGGTTTCCTGGCTTCCTGATTGTTTTTTCTCTTTTTCCTGAGTTCCAGAGTTCCAGATTGTTTTTTTCCTGCGTTCGCCCAAAATTCCGTAATGCCCGTTGCCCCAAAACGCACCCAACCCCAGGCGATTTGTGCCGTGGTCGGCTCCGACGAGGCGGAGGTCAAACGGGTTGCCTTGCAGTATTCCAGTGAGATGGCGCCTGCTGAAGCGGGCGATATGGGATGCGAAATTGTCGATGGCGTGGCGGACCACGCCGACCAAGCGGCGACGCGCATTCACCAAGCCATTGAGGGGCTTTTGACGCTGCCGTTTTTCGGCGGCGACAAACTGGTCTGGCTCAAAAACGCGAATTTCCTGGGAGACTCTGTGATGGGCCGCTCCGCCGCAGTTCTGGAGGCGCTGGAAAAGCTCGTGGACATCTTGAAAGCCGGACTGCCCCCGGGGGTCCGGTTTTTACTCAGCGCGACGGAGATTGACAAGCGCCGCGCGTTTTACAAAGCGCTCGGGAAACTCGGCACCCTGGAAACATTCGACAGGCTCGACACCAGCCGCTCTGGCTGGGAGGAATCGGCGGCTGCGATTGCCCGCGAGCGGGCCGAGGCGCTCGGCCTGCGGCTGCGCGGGGAAGCGCTGGAGCTTTTCGTGCTCCAGACCGGCGGCGATTCCCGGCAGGTGGATAACGAATTGGAGAAACTCGACCTTTATTTAGGGAAAGCGCGCCGGGAAATCTCCCTGGCTGATATCCATTTGATGGTTCCGGCCTCGCGCGCCGGGGTGGTCTTTGAACTGGGCAATGCCTTGGCCGCGCGCGACCTGGGCGGCGCGCTTGCACTGGTCGAGCAACTGCTTTTCCAGGGCGAAACCGCCATCGCCATCCTGCTTGTGGCGATCATTCCCACCGTGCGCAACCTCCTGCTCGCCAAGGACCTGATGCAGCGCTACCGGCTCAGCCGACCCGCCGCGGCGTTCCATTTCACCGGCACGCTCAACCGCCTGCCTGCGGAGGCCACCGACCATTTGCCGCGCAAAAAGGATGGCGGGATCAACACCTACGCCCTCGGGATCGCCGCCATGCACGCCCAGCGCTACACCTTGGGTGAATTGCGCGCCGCCCTGAGCGCGTGCCTGGAGGCCAACGTGGCGCTGGTCAGCAGCGGACTCGAAGCCCGCACGGTCCTGACGGAGCTCGTCGTAAAAATCGCCGCCCCCATTGTTTGAAAAAACAAATCTTCTCATCCACGCACCAATCCATTATGAATTTATCGAATCTCTGAACACTTATGAGCACCTCCTCCTCTCAACAAACCGCCCTTGTCACCGGCGGAGCCGGTTTTTTGGCCTCGCATTTGACGGACCGCCTTCTGGCTGAAGGCCATCGCGTCATCGGGATCGATAACTTCATCACCGGCAGCCTCTCCAATATCGAGCACCTCTCCGGGAATGAAAATTATCGGTTTATCAAGCAGGATGTGACGCAATATCTCTTTGTAAACGAGCCGGTCGATTTCATTTTCCACTTTGCATCTCCCGCGAGCCCCATCGATTACCTGGAGCACCCGATCCCCACGTTGAAAGTCGGCTCGCTCGGCACGCATAACGCCCTCGGGCTCGCCAAGGCCAAGAAAGCCCGTTTCCTGCTGGCTTCCACGAGTGAATGTTACGGAGACCCGCTGATTCATCCGCAGACGGAAGACTACTGGGGCAACGTGAATCCCATCGGGCCGCGCGGCGTTTATGACGAAGCCAAGCGTTTCGCCGAGGCGATGACCATGGCCTACCACCGTTATCATAATGTCGATACGAAGATCGTCCGCATCTTCAACACGTATGGCCCGCGCATGCGTCTGCGCGACGGGCGGGTTGTTCCCGCCTTCATCGGGCAGGCGTTAACCGGCCAGCCGCTGACCATCTTCGGCGACGGCTCCCAGACCCGGTCTTTCTGCTACGTGAGCGATTTGATCGACGGCATCTACCGTTTAATGCTTTCGGATTTCCATGAACCGGTGAACATCGGCAACCCGCGCGAGATGACCATCATGCAATTCGCGGAGGAAATTTTGCGCATCACCGGCAGCCATTCCAAAATCGAGACCCATCCCCTTCCTGTGGACGACCCGAAAGTGCGCCAGCCGAACATTACACGGGCACGGAAAGTGCTCGGATGGGAGCCCAAAGTTGCCTTTGAAGACGGCATCGCCACCACCATTGATTATTTCCGCCCCAGAGTATAAAGTTCGGCCATCGCAAAAACCCCGAGTTTTGCTTTGCCATCGGCCCAAAGATTGAGATAACCATCCTCTTTTTCCCACTTCCCCCTTGAACATGAATAAGTTTTCGCTCATTGCGCTGACCTTGCTGGCGTTTGCCGCACCCTGCCTTGCCGTGCCGGGCGCTGAATATGCCATCAAAAAAGTGGAGGTCCAAAACCCCGTCTCCCCGGAATTCGGTCAGAATGGGTCGGTTCGGTGGACGCCGCAAAAATGGGTGAAGATGGAGGTCACCTTCGATGCGAATCCGGAGTTTACGGACGAATTGACCTTCACCTATTACGCGTTGACCACCGATAACCGGTTGCTGGTGGGCCGGGTCAACCACGTGAACATCCTCAAGGGGCGCGACCTGCATTCGGTGATGTATATCTCCCCGAAATCGATTGTGAAAATCCTCCAGCACAAGCCGGCTGCCACCGGGGAACTGCCGCTCGCGCAAGTCACCGTGACGATCAGCAAGCCCGGCGTGGCCGCCCCGATTGCCATGGGCAACCTCAAAGGGGTGGGGCGTGGGGAA
Organism: uncultured Spartobacteria bacterium; assembly: GCA_903928175.1. GTDB lineage: Bacteria > Verrucomicrobiota > Verrucomicrobiia > Chthoniobacterales > Chthoniobacteraceae > UBA695. The sequence continues at coordinate 13,564 of CAIYQA010000298.1, forward strand.
TGGTGGGCGACCTTGAAGCAGGAGGAAGGATTTTTGGCCAACAAAACCGAAACGCCCTTTGCGCCCCTTTTCTGGGATTATTACGAGGCCGTTAAAACCGCGCGCTAAGAGGCAGACATGGCTGCATCCAATCGCATATTCTGTTTAAGTCTGGGCTCCCAGACCGTCCGGCTCGCGGAGTTCACCCTGGATAGCCGGGGCGGCTTGATCCTTTGCGGCTACCGCACTTCGGAATTGATGGCGGACCCGGCGGCGGATGCCACCCGCGTCGCCCAGACCGGCATCGTGCTCCGGGAATTCAGCGCTGCGGTGAAGGGCTCCAAGGCCCGCGCGAACTACTCCATTCCTGCGCAATCGGTATTCACCCGGTTTGTCAAACTGCCGTCGGTCGCCGAGGAGCAGGTGGAACAGATTGTCGCCTTCGAGGCACAGCAGAACGTCCCTTTCCCGATTGACGAGGTCGTATGGGATTACCAGCTCGTCACCTCGCCCGACCCGGGCAAGCTCGAAGTGGTGCTTGTGGCCATCAAGGCCGATCTGCTCGAAGAACTCAATGCGGCCGTCGAAGAAGCCGATTTCCGCACCGAAGTGGTGGATGTGGCTCCGATGGCCCTCTACAACGCCTTCCGCTATAATTACAGCGACCTGACCGGCTGCTCCTTGCTCATCGACATCGGCGCCCGCACGACCAACCTCGTGTTTGTGGAGGCGAAAAAAGTGTTCTCGCGTTCCATCCCGATCGGCGGCAACACGATTACCGCCGCCATTGTCAAAGATTTCAACGAGCCGTTCGCCGCCGCCGAAGAGCGCAAGAAGCGCCAGGGGTTTGTGAGCTTGGGCGGCACGTATGCCGAGCCGAAAGACCCGGAGATCGCCCGCGTCTCCAAGCTCGTTCGCAATACCATGACCCGGCTCCATGCGGAGATCACCCGGTCCATTTCCTTCTACCGTTCGCAACAGAACGGCAGCCAGCCCGAGCGCGTTTTCCTGTGCGGCGGTGCGGTGGCCATGCCGTACATGCGCGAATTTTTCAGCGAGAAACTGGCGCTGCCGATCGAGTTCATCAATCCGCTGCGCAACGTCGCCGTGGACAAGGGCGTGGATGTCACCGAGATCATCCGCGACTCCCATCTGCTGGGGGAACTGGTCGGCTTGGGACTCCGCAGCGGGTCCGACTGCCCGATGGAACTGAATCTGCGGCCCGCGAGTGTGGTGCACGCGAGGGAAACCGCCGCGCGCATTCCCTGCCTGGTGCTGGCCGGGGCTTGTATGCTGGCGATCCTCGCTGGGTGGTGGGTCTATTTTTCCAAGGCGACTGCGGTGCAAACCCAAGTCTCCGAGCAACTGCAAGCCAAGATCAACGGCTTGCAGGCGATCGAAACCACATTCAACTCCATCCGGGCGACGATCAAAGCCAAGCAGCAGATTGTCGCCCCATTAGTCGGGGCGATTGAAAACCGGGAATACTGGGTGCGTTTGATTGACGATCTCAATTCCCGGCTGCCGGACCAGGCGATCTGGATCACCTCGATGGAACTCGAGGGACCGAAGATCGGCATGGCTCCCCAAACGAAAGCCCCGGAAAACCCGGTGCTTGTCATCAAGGGGCTCTGGCTGGCCAATCCCCACGGGTTGAACATCATTGATGATTTCACCGCGACCCTGCAAAAATCGTCCTTTTACACGGTTCTGCCCGAAAAAAACCGGACGCCGCAATCCGTGGAAGACTGGGCCACCGAATACACCCTCCGCCTTGCGCTCAAGCAGCCCTCCGTGCCATGAATCTGAATTTGAATCTGGGACAAAACAAATTTTATGTCGGCTTGGGAGCCACCCTGCTGCTGGGGTGCCTTATCCTTGGGTTTTTGCTCTTCCAGGCCTCCAGCGACTTCAATGACGCGGAACAAAAATACGCCGGGCAAGTCGCCGAACTGGATCGGCTGCAAAAGCTCGATCTTTATCCCGAAGTGGAGAACCAGAAGATTCTCGAGGAGCAAATGAAGTCGGCGCAAGATGCGGCGCTCTCGCTTCACCAGAAACTCGTTCCGATGGCGTTCCCGCTGGAGCCGATGACCCCGGAACAGTTCCAGGACAAACTCAATGCCGCCGTCAAGAGCACTGTGGAAAAGGCTGCCAACGCGGGGGTTGATTTGTCGGACAAGCTGTATCTCGGGTTCGCCGAATACCGCACCACCACGCCCAAACCCGAAGCGGCGGCGGCGTTGGGCAGGCAGTTGAAGTGCATCACTCTCGTCGTCGAGAACATGATTGAACGGAAAGTCGGCACGATTGAGAAGATCACCCGCACCCCGCTGCCCGAAGAGCAGGACACGAAACCAGCCGCCTCCGCGCCGAAGCCCCGGCCGGGCGCCGGAAAATCCGCTGCCCAGGAGCTTCTTTCGGTCTATCCGTTTGAAATCCAGTTCACTGCGGAGCAGAAGGCCTTTCAATCCGTCCTGAACGAGCTGTCCCGAAACACCACGCAATTTTTCATCATCCACCCCGTGGCGATCAAAAACCAGAGCGAGAAGGCTCCCAAAAAAGTGGACCCGGTTGCCGCAGCCGAAGCCGCCAAATCCGCCGCCGCTGCCGCAGCTACAGCCGCCCCTGAAGGCCCTGCGGCTCCCAAGGCTGAAAAGCTGCGTTACGTTCTGGGAGCGGAAAAACTCAATGTGACACTGCGCTTCGACTCGGTCGTATTTGCCAGCAACTTGCCGAAATAGATATGGACTGGATCAAGAAGAACTACGACCGATTCGCGCTGCTGCTCCTGGCCATCGCGCTGCTGGTCTCCTCCGGCGGCATGATTTTCAGCATTAAAAGCTATCCCGAGCGGTTTGAGCCGATCCAGAGACCGGTGGTCCATGGAAAAAAGGTGACCTCCCTGGAGACCGAGGCGCTGGAACAAGCCAATGCCTCCCTCGCAAAACCGGCGCAGTGGCAATCCCGCAACAGTTCGCTCTATGTTTCCCACAAGTTCGTGGCCCGGCACGATGCCTCGGCAGGGGACGTGCTGATCGATCCGTTTGACCCCCAAAGCCCCCCGTTGCATCCGCCGATTCCCAACGATTGGTTCCTGAAAAACCATCTTGAAGATCGGATGCTCGACTCTGACGTGCTGGAGCAGGATCCAGACAAGGACGGATTCTCCAACTTGGATGAATTTCTGGGCAAGACCGATCCCCAAAAAGCGGATTCGCACCCGCCGTATTTGACCAA
>CAIYQA010000299.1 GCA_903928175.1 uncultured Spartobacteria bacterium
ACAAATCCATCAAGCCCAACGAGCACCTTGGCCTTGGCCAGTTTGTTGCGGGCGCCGGAGAGTTGATCCAGAACGACTTGGGGTAGTTTGCGGGACATGGAGGGGAAGGATGCCAGAGCGGACGGGAAATGCAAATCCGGATCGGGAAAGAATCATCAGGAACTCAGGAAATCAGGAAAAAGGAGATGGAAACGAGATAGCCAACGCGCTTGTCATCCCGAGCGCAGCGAAGGACCTCGCAAGCCATTCCCACCACCGAAGGAAAAAAATCAGGAATCCAGGAAACCAGGAAATCAAGGTCGCCAACTGCCTGTCATCCCGAGCGCAGCGAGCACCTCACGAAATACCCAAAAATTGGGCTTCTTCTGAGTGGGCGAGCTTGGGGTTGCTTGTGGGGTCCCACGCTTCGCTCGGGATGACTCGATGGAACGCTTTTCCTGATTCCCTGAAATTCTTAACCGGATGGGTTCTGCGCGCGCTTCCCGGTTTGACACCGGGCGGTTTGCGGCCAAACTCTGGTGTGACCACCATGAACGCGCCGTTGCTCGAAGTCCGGAACCTTTCGATCCAGTTTGCCACTGAGGAGAACACGGTGGATGCCGTCAAAAACGCCTCGTTCACGCTGGCGGCGGGCGAGACGCTCGCGGTCGTGGGCGAAAGCGGCTCCGGCAAAAGCGTGACCGCCTTGGCGCTCACCCGGTTGCTTCCCGAGCCGCCCGCCCTCTATCAGAGCGGCGAAATCCTGCTGGAAGGGCGCGATGTCCTGAAAATGCCCCCCGGCGAACTGCGGGCGATTCGCGGCAAACGCATTGCCTACATTTTCCAGGAGCCGTCCACCTCCCTCAACCCGGTCTTCACCATCCGCTACCAAATCGCCGAGGCCATCCGACTCCACCGGCCTGAAGTGACCGATCTGGATGCGGAAGTGGCCAAATGGCTGGGGCTCGTCGGCATTGTGGACCCGCAAAAGCGGATGTGGGATTACCCGCACCAACTGAGCGGCGGCATGCAGCAGCGGGCGATGATCGCCATGGCGCTCTCCTGCCAGCCGGACATCCTCGTTGCGGACGAACCGACCACCGCGCTCGACGTGACCATCCAGGCGCAAATCATCGACCTGCTGCGCGAACTCAAAGCGCAGCTCAAGATGAGCATCCTCCTCATCACGCACAACTTCGGGATCATCGGCGGCATTGCCGACCGCGTCGCGGTCATGTTTCGCGGGGAGATCGTCGAATACGGCCCGGTGGCGCAGGTGCTCAAAGCTCCGCAGCATCCCTACACGCGCGCCCTCATCGAGTGCATCCCAAAGCTGGGCCAGCGCCAGCACCGGCTGACGACCATCGACCACGAAAAGCTGGGGTAACGAAAATCCGATTGCCTCGAAATCGCACCTGACGTAGGGTTGTTCCCCTATGACTTTGACCGAAAAGATCCTTGCCCGCGCCAGCGGAAAGACGCACGTGCGCCCCGGAGACAACGTATGGGTCAACGTCGATGTCCTCATGACGCACGACGTTTGCGGCCCCGGCACCATCGGCGTTTTCAAACGTGAGTTTGGCGCGAACGCCAAAATTTGGGACCGCAAGAAGGTCGTCATCATCCCCGACCACTACATTTTCACCGCCGATGCGATGTCCAACCGCAACGTGGACATCCTGCGCGATTTTGCCAACGAACAGGGGATCGAGTATTTCTACGATGTGATCGACGACCCCAAGGGCCACTGGCGCTTTGACGCCGCCAAGGGCAATGGCCAGCGCCAGCACGGGTCGCATTACAGCGGCGTCTGCCATTCCTCGCTCGCGCTGAAAGGCCACAACCGGCCCGGCGAAATCCTCTTCGGCACCGACTCGCACACCTGCCAGAGCGGCGCGTTCAACCAGTTCGCCACCGGCATCGGCAACACCGACGCCGGGTTCATCCTGGGCACCGGCAAGCTGCTCATCAAGGTTCCCGAGACCATGCGCTTTTTCTTTGAAGGGGCGCTCCCCAAGGGGTTGATGGCCAAGGACGTGATCCTGCATTTGATCGGCGAGATCGGCTTCGATGGCGCCACCTACCGCGCCATGCAGTTCGAGGGGCCCGGCGTTGCCTCCCTCACGATGGACGACCGGATGACCATCACCAACATGGCCATCGAGGCGGGCGGCAAGAACGGCATCTTCCCGTGCGACCAGACGACGCTCGACTACGTCAACGCGCGCACCGCCGAGAACGGCACCAAAAACACGTTCACCCCGGCGGACATCGACGCCGACCAGAGCTTCATCTACGACAAAACCTTCGACATCTCCGCGCTCGAACCCACCGTCGCCTGCCATCCCGACCCCGGCCAGCGCAAGCTCGCCAAGGAGATGGGCCATGTCGCCCTCGACCGCGCCTATATCGGCTCCTGCACCGGCGGCAAGACCTCGGACTTCCTCGCGTTCGCCGAAATCGTGCGCGGCAAGACGGTCAAGATCGACACCTTCGGCGTGCCGAGCACCACGCGCGTTTTGGAGGAACTCAAGGCGACGCAATGGGACGGCAAGTCCGTCTGGAACATCCTCGCCGACGCCGGGGTGCGGCTTACGGAGAACCCCGGCTGCGCCGCGTGCCTGGGCGGACCCGTCGATACCTTTGGCCGCATGAACGCGCCCTTGAAGTGCATCAGCGCCACCAACCGCAACTTCCCGGGACGCATGGGTCACAAGGAATCGCAGGTCTTCCTGGCGAGCCCCTACACCGTGGCCGCAAGCGCCCTCACCGGCAAAATCACCGACCCGCGGGAATTTATCTGAAAAAGTTGAGAGAGGAAGAAGTTGAGAGTTGAGAGAAAAACGCTCCACTTCACACCTCTTCTCTCTCAATACTCAACTCTCAACACTCCTATGGCCCACTCGATCACCAGCAAAGTTTTTGTCGTTCGCGACAACATCGACACCGATCAGATCATCCCCGCGCAATACCTCGCCCTCGTGCCGACCATCGCCGAGGAATACGAGAAGCTCGGCAGCTACGCGCTCATCGGGCTTCCCGACGACCAGTATCCTGAAAAATTCGTGCCGGAAGGCGGGATGAAAACCCCGTACCAGATCGTCATTGCAGGTCGCAACTTCGGCTGCGGCTCCTCGCGCGAGCACGCCCCCATCGCGTTGGGCGCGGCGGGCGTGGAAGCCGTGGTGGCCGAGTCGTTCGCGCGCATCTTCTTCCGCAACTGCGTGGCGACCGGGGAGTTGTACCCCTTCGATTCCGGCCTGCGCCTGTGCGACATCGTGAAAACCGGCGACGAAGCTACCCTCGACTTCGACCACGACACGCTCACCGTCAATGGCAACACCTACCAGCTCAAGCCGCTGGGGGACGTGCGTCCCGTGATTGATGCGGGCGGACTCTTCAACTACGCCCGCAAAAGCGGGATGATCGCGGCGAAGTAAGGCGTCTCCTCACGCAAAGGGGGGAGTAGAAGCTTCTCTTTTGCGTTCTTTGCGGCTTTGCGTGAGGCATTCCGAAGCGTATTCTACTTCCATGAACCTCGCCGACGCACGCTCCGACTACCGCAAAGGCAAACTGCGGCGCGAAGACCTCAAGCCCGACCCGATTGACATGTTCAACTTCTGGCTCGACGAAGCCGTTGAGGCCGGGGTGATCGAGCCGACGGCGATGAGCCTGGCCACCGCCTGGGCCGATGGGCGTCCGCTGTTGCGCACGGTTTTGTTGAAGGGGCTCGACGCGCGCGGGTTCGTCTTTTTCACCAACCTGGAAAGCCGCAAGGCGGCGCATTTGAACGAGAACCCCGCCGTCTCGCTCCTCTTCCCGTGGCTGGCGCTGGAACGGCAGGTGATCGTGACGGGCCGGGCCGTGAAAATCCCCGCGCTCGAATCGCTCCAATATTTCATGTCGCGTCCGCGCGAAAGCCAGCTTGCCGCCTGGGCCTCGCGCCAGAGCAAAGCCATCTCCTCGCGCAAGGTGCTGGAGATGGAGTGGAGCAAAATCAAAGAGAAGTTCGGCGCGGGCAAAGTGCCGTTGCCCTCCTTCTGGGGCGGCTACCGGGTCAAGCCCGAGACCATCGAATTCTGGCAGGGCGGCCCGAACCGCCTGCACGACCGCTTTGAATACACCGC
>CAIYQA010000300.1 GCA_903928175.1 uncultured Spartobacteria bacterium
GCCGCACCATCCAACCGTGCAAAGCAATAGTGCGGGCCTACAGCCCTCTTTCCTTCTTCGCGGTAAGTCCTTGGGCGTTGCCCAAGGCTGGTATAGCTAGCGCCGTTGGCGCTCAGGCAAACCACTTTTAATCACGCCCGTAGCCAGCCAACAACGCATGTTCCTCTTGATCATGATCAGTCCTTTTGGTGGGTTGTTCCTATTTTTTATTTCTGAGCGGGCGGCTTGGCATCGTTGTCCCGGACCGACGCCTCTTTCATCGCGGCCTGGAGCCGATGAACGATTTCCGGATGCTCGGTAGCGAGATTCATTTTTTCCCCGATATCCGTGGCGAGATCGTAGAGTTCGGAGGCCCCTTTGGTGGTAATCACCAACTTCCAGTTCTTTTCGATGAGGGCACGATCTTTTGCATATTGACCGTGCGTATAGAGAAAGCGTACGGCTTCTGAACCCGACTCCGGTTGCAAAATCGGCAGGATATTTTTCCCGTCCCACTTCAAATCGCGACTCGAATGGTAACCCGCCAACCCGCACAACGTCGGCATCCAATCGGTGATATGCAAGGGTGTGGCACAAACCCCCGGTTTAAGATGCCCCGGCCAAATCGCCAGTCCCGGCGTGTGAATTCCCCCTTCATAAACATTCCCCTTCACTCCGCGAAATGGCGGATTCACGTCCCATATCTCGGCTTGCAGCCTCTCTTCGACAGGCATCGAGTGCATCTCGGGCGAGCCGTTATCACTCAGAAAGATGATCAATGTATTTTCCCGTTGCCCCAACCGCTCGACCTCGGCCACCACTTTCCCGACTGCCTCGTCGAGATGGGAAATCGCTGCCCAGTAGCGCATCTTGTAATCCCCCTCCCCCTTATACAGATCCGTCCATCGTGCCGATTCCACCAAGGGAACATGGGGGGCCGTAAAGGGCAGGTAGAGAAAGAACGGGCGTCCCGGTTCGGCTCCGATCCACTGGATCGCTTCTCGCGCGAAGAGGTCTGTCACATGGCCCGTCTCTTGGATAATCTCTTTGTTCCGATACAGAATCGAATCTCCGACCCCCTTATAGTAGCAGTTGTGAGTGATCGGGTGGATTCCTCCATTTCTGATTCCATAAAAATAATCAAACCCAAACGCTTCCGGCCCGAAATCTAAACTCGTGCCCACATGCCATTTCCCGACCAGCGCCGTGCGGTAGCCGACCGACTTCAGCGCGGAGGCCACGGTTTCGGTTCCAACTGGGAGTACTTGCGGGGTGTCGGTAAACGAGTTGCAATCAAACCGGCTCCAATAGCGACCGGTGAGCAGCCCGACACGGCTGGGAGAACAGACCGGCGCGACATAGTGCCGGTCGAGCCTTACTCCTTGTCCAACAAGGCGGTCAAGGTTGGGCGTTTTGACTTTCGGGTTTTGCCAGCCCACATGCCCCCAACCCAAGTCATCGGCAAGGATCACAATAATATTAGGCTTTGCCGGCTCGGCGGCAGCGAGTGTTTCAGATGAGATGAGCACCGTCAACTGCATGGCACATGGCAGCAAGAGCAATTTGAGGCAGGCTGCCTTCAATAATCTTTTCACTTTAGTAGTCATATTGTTTCTCCAACTTATTTTTCCGCCGGGAGCAGTTCGATCTCCGCCAGTTCGGCGTAGGGATCACGATTGAACCCGCTGAGCAAGATCAGCTTCACGCATCGCACATTGCGCGGCTCTTTGAAGATTTCCGTACGGACCTCCTCATGTTTTTTGAATTCACCGCGCGCGGCCGGGATCCAGTCGGTATTCTCCTCTCGCGTATACACGGCATACTCGCGCACACGAACCGACCAAGCCTGCAGGAGCTTGCAGCCACGCAAGGAAACGGTCTTCGGCAGCTCCAACACCACTTCCTTCGGATAGGCGGGCTCATTGGTCACCGAAGGGCTCCGCCAGGAGGTCTTGGGATTGCCATCAATCAGGTTGGCGGCCGGGAAACCCGGCGCCTCGCCATCGACCCGGGCGACACGGACGCCCAACCGGCTGGAGGTGCCCTCCACCATTCTGCGGAACACCTGATCCAACGTCGCCTCATCCAGGGTCGCCTTTGGCGCGAAGGCCTCCGAGTCCATGTAGGCGTACAGACTCCGCAGCAGCTGCCGGGCCTCCGGACGCTTCGACAGATTATCCCATACGTTAAATCCACAGACCAGCAATCGGCCCGATCCGACTTTGGCCTCAAACATCGTACCGATCTTCCGATTCTGGGCAAAATTGTCGATCACCTGGGCGATTGGCTTGTAATCCTTCGGCGTCGCATCCAGCACCAGCGACTCGGAATATCCGACTAGGTCCGCCCAACGGAAATCCCGGTTGCGTTCGGTCGGGAATTGAGCAAAGGCCGGATGCGCCGCGTCGAAAAGCCCCCCCATGCTCTCGAACGTATTTCCCCAAAAGACCGGGCTCCAGAATGGCGTCCGAAATTGGCCACGGGAGTCGTTTTCATAGAGACCCGGGCGGACTTGGAGGAACACCTTCTTGCCGGCCGTAAGCGCCTTTTTGGCCTCCGTGCCCCATTCGCGCAGGACCACCACGTCGGCCGGGGCGGCAGGCGCCGCCGTAGCCGGATAGACATGAATGTCCCATTGGTTGACATAGGGGGTTCCCGGCAAAGCCACCGAAACCGTATGAGTGGCTGGCGCTGGAATGCCCCCCAGCGGAAGGTCAAATTTGCCGATTGGGGTCAACTTCCCCGTAGGCAGCGTGATCGCCGCAAATTTGCCCTCCGCAACCTTGTGCCTTTGCGCATCGCTGACACTCCAAGTTGGCTCAATTCCCACAAGATCACGTGGTCCGTAGTTGGCCACCTCCGCCGCTGCGGAAAATGTCTCATCCGTGGTAAACACACGTTTTTCAAAACGCAGCAGCGGAACTGTCTCGCAGCAGAATCCCCGCCATGCCTCCGGAGTAATCAGCCCTTTGGATTCCCAGAATGAATTCAGCATCCCGATCGTGGACGTACCCTGACCGGGAAAATCCTGCAAATCGAGCAAGCCAAAGCCCCCGAGACCCGGTGTACGCAATTCATCCTCGATCACGTTTTTATATTGCAAGGCGCTGAGCTTGCCGGTGGCCTCAACAAAGGCAGAAACTTGATCCTGAAGACCATGTTTGGCCAGACCGTCCCGGATCAATTCGAAATTCCGCGGCTTTTGTACGCCGGTGTACTTGGGGATCTCCCTTACGTCAGGAAACACCATAGCCTGGCCTAACTCATGCACGGTCAGCGGAACCGGCGAGAGATTCACGGCCGCACGAAAATCGTTCATGGTTGAGGGATCCGCCCCTATGCCACGAACCGGGGCGTCCAGGAAGCCATCGGTTTCCCGGAACTGTTCCTTGCGGACTGGATCCTTGCGCCCGATGCCCGAGTGGCCGGCGTACAGACGGCGGGGGTCGGTCTGGATCATACGCTCCACGACTTTCGCCAACCAATCCAGGTCGCCTCCCAGCTCGTTGCCCAAGGTAAAGAAGCAGAAGGAGGGATGATTGCCGTAGGCCTTGAGAATCCGCCTCGCCTCATCCTCCATCCAGCGGTCGCGTTCCGGCTTCGCTCCAATATCATGATACCAAGCTCCGGCCTCGGGCAGCAAATACATGCCCTCCTCGTCTGCCGCTGTAAACGCAGCATCCGGCGGGCACCAGGAATGGAACCGCACGAAGTTCAGGCCGTAGTTTTTCATCACGCGGTAAATCTTTCGCCAAGCATCGACGTCCATTGGCGGATAACCGGTCAGCGGCTGGATGCAATGCTCCAGGGTGCCGCGCAGGAAGATGGATCGGTTATTGATGACGATTTGCTTGCCCCTAGACTCAATCGTACGCATTCCGAAACGCACCGTACGATGCTCATTCCCCAAACGTACCGTCAATTCCTGCATTGCCGGCGCGAACTCGTCCCACAGTGCGGCCTTCGCGCCGAGATTCATCGCGAACTCGGCTTGCCCCCCATCGGCATTCCAAGTCACGGGAATTTCCGATTTCAGCTTTCCGATTTCAGCTTTCAGTTTTCCTTCCCCCGCCTTGCCCGTCGTGTTGCCGATTTCCACCACCACCCGCGCCCGCTGATGTGTTACGTCTGGATACACCTGAATATTCGTCAGATATACCGGATCGGTGGCATTCAGTTCCATGCGGCCGATGACGCCGTTCCAATTCACCTGAGTATTCTCACCGACCGAGGTCGCCCACGAGCCACCAATATCCTGCTTCGGGACGTTGTTCACCCACAGCGTCAGCCGATGCTTCCCCGGCGTGACGTCGCCCAATTCATAATGATGCGGGGCGCAGATACTATCCTGCTTGCCCAACGAACGGCCATCAATCCAGACCTCGCTCTGGCAGTGGACGCGCTCAAGAAACAGCGTGATGTGTTTCCCCTGCCAAGCCGCGGGAATCTCTATCTCCCGCTCGTACCAGGCCGGGCCGACGTACTTGGTGGCCCGGTAGAGCCGCATCAAGGTCGGCGCGTCCGTATTCGGCGCGATGCCCGCCGTGTCCAGGGTGCCCGGCAGCGGAAGAGTTCCACTCACCCCGGCCTCCCCGGCTGGCAACTCCTTGGCCGACCAATTTTCTTTCTGCCCGACCTGTTGCGAATCCAGCCGATAGCGCCAATCCCCAGCCATTGACTGCGACTCTGCCCGAGCCATGAATCCAACCCCCTGGCTGATCAGTGCCAGCGCCAGAAGCCACTTTTTCCATTGGGTCTTCATTTGTAGATTTCTCCGTTTCGGTTTGCGTAGGTTATCCCTTTGCTTCAGGTGTGCCCGAGGTCGTCCGCGGGGCGCAACTATACCGGCCTGGCAGCCCCGTCGTCATGTCGCAAAATTTGGGACAAGGCGTTCATCCCCTTGGATTGAATGTCTGTCGCCAGGTGTCGGGAGATTGACCGAAGGCGCGCTTGAAGGCGAAGGAGAGGTGAAACCCAGAGCTGAACCCGACGCGCGCGGCCACCTCGTCGAGTTTCGCATCGCTTGAGGCCAACAGGCGTCGGGCGCGGGTGAGCCGCAGGTGCATCACGTATTGCCAGGGGGCGAATCCTGTTTGCGCACGGAATGCGCGGCGAAAGTGGGAGTAGGCTACGCCAAGGCGTTTGGCAAGCGCTTCAATGTTGATGGCCTCGGCATGGTGGTCATTGAGGTAGCGTTCTGCTGCGTTCACCGCGTGTTGAATGCGGGAGGGCTGTGGCTGCATCGGGGCGATGAGGGCGCATAACGAGAGCACGTGCAGCGCAGCGGCTGACAGGTCAGGTTGAAAGCCCACCGGTTTTTTCCGGATGCGTTGGTGGATGCTATTTAATATTTCCTCCAACCCGACATCGATGGCCCTGGCGCGAAGTATCGTGTCCACCGGGAAGACCCCAGCCTCCAAGAGCCCGTCCACAAGGGGGCCCTGCACTTCGATCCAGCTTTCCTCCCAGCCCGTCTGCGCATCGGGTTTGTAGCGGTGCCAGGTTTTTGGGAGGAGCAGAATCACCATGCCGGCCTTCACGCGGAGCTTGCCGGTCGCGCGGGTTTCAATCCAGCCGCTTCCCGCCGAAATGAGCACGATTTGAAGGGAGTCGAGCACTCTTCCGTGTTCCCAGTCCAAGTGGTGATCTTCAGGGTGTCCGGCGAGGGGATAGTCGGCGCGCGCCGGAATTCGTGTAAATCCGGAGGCCGTCACGCAAAGGCCCCAGTGTCGCGATTCGCGGGAGGGGGGTAAATAGCGAAAGTAGTTCCCGGAGAGAGAGGTCATTTTCTGTATGGGTATGATCATTCTCTCCATTCCATTGCCAATGGCGATCTAATAATCTCCTCCCTATGAATAGCAGTTCCCCCCGGAATGAAATTTCCCTGCGCGTCGGGCTTTTTGGCATCGGGCTCGATACTTACTGGCCTCAATTCGCGGGTCTGAAGGAGCGGCTCGAAGGATATGTTGCTCGTGTCGCGCAGAAACTGGAGCGACCGGGCGCCGAGATCGTTAATCTGGGATTGGTGGATAACCCCGAGCGCGCCCAGGCTGCCGGTCGCGAGTTTCGCCGCGCGGACGTGGATCTCCTTTTCCTCTACGTCACAACGTACGCCCTTTCCTCCACGGTGCTGCCGGTGGTGCGGCGGGCGAAAGTGCCGGTCATCGTGCTCAACCTCGTGCCGCAGCCCGCCATTGATTACACCGCTTTTAATGCGCTCGGGGACCGCACGCAAATGACCGGCGATTGGCTGGCCTACTGTTCCGCCTGTCCGGTGCCGGAAATTTCGAATGTCTTCCAGCGGGCCGGCATTCCGTTCCATCAAGTCACCGGCGTGCTCGAAGACGACCCCGAGTGCTGGCGCGAGATTGAGGGGTGGATGGATGCGGCCTGGGTTGCCGCGGGAATGGCAAGCAACCGGCTTGGCCTCCTGGGGCACTATTACAGCGGAATGCTGGATATTTATTCCGACGTGACCTTGCAATGTGCGGTCTTTGGCACGCATGCGGAAATTCTCGAAGTAGATGAACTCGCTGCCCTTCGGCGTGAGGTCAAAGACTCCGAGGTGGGGGCGCGCATGGCGGAGTTCCACGAAATATTTGATGTGCAACCGGATTGCCCGCCGGAGGATCTCCGGGAGGCGGCATGCACAGCCGTCGCGCTGGACCGCCTCGTGGCAAATCACCGTCTGAATTCCCTGGCGTATTATTACAAAGGCACCGGGGTGGCAGAGAACGAGACAACGCTCGCCTCGATCATCCTTGGCACTTCGCAACTCACCGGGCGAGGCATTCCGGTGGCAGGCGAATACGAGGTGAAAAACGTGCATGCCATGAAGATCCTGGATCTTTTCGGCGTCGGCGGCTCGTTTACGGAATATTACGCCCTGGATTTTGAACAGGACGTGGTGCTCATGGGACATGATGGGCCGGGCCATATCGCAATCGCGGAAGGCAAGACCAAGGTGCGCCCTCTCAAGGTTTACCACGGCAAAGTCGGGCGCGGCGTCTCTGTCGAGATGGCGGTAAAGCACGGCCCTGTCACGCTGCTTTCAGTGATCGAGCGCGGTGGGGGCAAACTCGCCCTGCTTTGCGCGCAGGCGGAATCCGTGCCCGGCGCGATCCTTGAGATTGGCAACACCAACAGCCGCTACCGCTTTGCGTGCGGCGCGCGCGAATTTGTCAACCGGTGGAATGCCGCGGGCCCGGCGCACCATTGTGCGGTGGGCATCGGACATATTGCCGACAAGATCGAGAAACTCGGCAAATTGCTGGAAATCGAGACGATCCGCGTCGTTTGACCCCCAGCCCGCCCCAATTTATTTTTTCTGGAATCGCCGCCCGGTTTCATCTCGTTAACCACTGCGGCTTGCGCTGGCTGGCTGGCCCACTTGTTCCTCGGGCATCTGGGGGTGGACAAAACCTTGAACATTCCCGAGCGAGCACAACCAAAACATGCGCAGAGGGAGCTTGAAGCAGAGTCCGTCGCATATCTGGTCTGTTCCCGTAATGGTGTGGAATCCAAATCACAAACCTACCTGACGGAATTCGTGGATAAAAACACCGACATCGCTGCCCTCGACCTATATCAAGTAGTGCGTGCTGCCGGGCAGATCGAAACCTTGCTCGGCCTCACATCTCACACCCGCTATGAGCCTTCGGGTAAGACACGCAGCAAAGGCACGGCGTAAATACCTCGAATAAGATGGGCGCAGCTTCACGCTTGCTTGCCGATGGGAATACCATACTCTGCCTTGCGAGGGGAAGTCCGACAAGCTGTTAGGTGGTTCTGTCGGACACAGCATATTACCGTTTTAGCGGCAAGCCAAGTGAGTGTGGACTGAATTTGCCTGATGCTCCGGTGTTTTTCATAAAAAAATACCGTGATAACAGTAAAACTATTGACTTAAGTCGAAGCGCAACGTATTCATCAGTAAATACAACAAATTATACCGCTATGGCGGGAATATGAGCTCGCTCAACGTAATCATTAAAGAGCATCGTCGAATGGCCGGCCTTTCTCAATCCGGGCTGGCAAAGCTCGCCGGGGTGGGTAAGACCGTGGTCTTCGACCTGGAACACGGAAAGCTGTCGATCCGTTTTGACACGCTGACGAAAATCCTTGCGGTGCTCAACATCAGCATCCGCTTCGCGAGCCCGGTAATGCAACAGATTCGCGGGGAAAGAGCGGGTGAGGAGGTCCCATCGGCATGAAGAAGGCCGAAGTTTATCAGCAGGGCGCGCTTGCCGGGGTTCTCGAAGAACTCGACGGTGGGGGCTGGCGGTTCACGTATGCGGACGGCTACGCCGGTCAGCCTGTTTCATTGACAATGCCCGTGGCTCAGGCGGTTCACGAATTTGACAGGTTCCCACCCGCGCTTGAGGGGTTGTTGCCCGAAGGGAGTCAGTTGGAGGCCATGCTGCGCCGCTACAAGCTCGACCGCACGGATCTTTTCGGACAATTGATGATGGCCGGTCAGGATCTCGTAGGCTCTATCACGGTGAAGGAGGTCGGATGAAACGCTGTCTGATCACCTACGAGCCGATGGAGGGCGACGGCGATTATTCCCCGCGCGGACTCAAACTTCTCGACCGCAATCTCATGTCGTTGTTCCCGCTGGGCTACACCGCCGCCGAACAGCGTCAGGAATCGCTGGAGCGGGCGGGCAAGATGTCCATCCAGGGGGTGCAATTGAAGCTCAGCGCCGTGCTCAAGGTGAAGGCGGGCGCGTTCGACGTGGTGGATCGCAACGGGCGCTTCATCCTCAAGCCGCCGAGTCTCGATTACCCCGAATTGCCCGAAAACGAGGACCTCACGATGCGCCTCGCTGCCGCCGTCGGCATCGAGGTGCCGGTGCATGGTCTTGTTCGGGCGCGCGATGGTTCGCTCACGTATTTCATCAAGCGCTTCGACCGCGAGGGCCGGGCTCGCCTGCCGTTGGAGGATTTTGCGCAGCTTTCGGGTGCCAGCCGCGAGACGAAATACGAATCTTCCATGGAAAAGGCCGCCGCCATCGTGGATCGCTTCTGCACCTTTCCCGCCATCGAGCGGGTGAAACTCTTCGAGCGCACGCTGTTTTGCTTCCTCACCGGCAACGAAGACATGCACCTGAAGAATTTCTCCCTCATCACCCGCCGCGGCCGCATCGACCTTGCGCCCGCCTACGACCTGCTCAATTCCACGATTGCGCTGACAAATCCGAAGGAGGAAATGGCACTGCCGATTCGAGGCAAACGCTCCCGCCTCACGAGAAACGACCTATTCAAATACTTTGCAAACGAGCGGCTCAATATCAACGAGCGCGTGCTGGATGAGATGATCGAGCGGTTTCAGGCGGCATTTCGCATTTGGGATGAACTGCTCGCCGCAAGTTTTCTTTCCCCGGAGAAAAAGGCAGCCTACGCGGCTCTGTTGGCAGAGCGGAAAGAGCGGCTGAAAATATAAATTGTTGCCTCCAACAACCACAGCATTGGAGATGGATTGGTGTTCCTATTTTGGAATGGGAACGAAGCGTTATTCCAACGCGGTGCAATGGGAAACCCATCGTTCCATCCGACCCCTGCACACCTCTCCTCGAACTCGAATAGAGTACTCTCTGTTTTGTTTCTCTTAGAAAATCAGTGACTTGTGAAACTCGAATCCTTTTAAGTCCAAAACCAACTGTGCGAAACCGCTGTTCCTCGTGAAAGGATTTTTGGCGTTTTTGGTAATCTCTGTTCGAACTCGATATGGGTGGCCATGCTTTCCTCGATACGAACTGCCCTGTTTCGGGGGCAGGAGGAACCGCCTCCCGCCACTCCCTGTGCCTGGTTATTTTGAGCCCCCTGCAAAAACCTTGTTCCGCTCCCGCATCGCTTCTGTAAATTCCGTTTTTTGAGGCTGGAAATTTTCATACCAAAAAACGCCCCGCTTGGCCATCTTTTTGCCCCCCCATTTTCCCATGTCGTTTGCCCGCCAGAACCCACTCCTCGTTTTTCTGATCCACATGACCCAATCCATCATGTTGCGCCAGATCGCGTATCTCAAAGCCGAGAATGCCGTCTTGCGTTCCCGGTGCGCGAAGAACATCCAGACCACCCCGGGGGAACGCTCCCTGCTGATTCGCCTCGGAGCGCCCCTCGGCAACGCCATCCAGGAATTGCTCTCGCTCGTCCATTACAAGACATTCCAGCGGTGGGTGCGGGATGAAGCAAAACCGCTCAGCGAAAAATCGAAGCGCCCGCCCGGTCGCCCGCCCACTCCGCAGAATGTTGAGGAGTTGATTCTGCGATTTGCAAAAGAGAACGGCTGGGGTTACGCCCGCATCCAGGGTGAATTGAAGAAACTCGGGATCATCGTGGCGGCAAATACGATCAAGAAGGTGCTGATCAAGAACGGCTTCCACCCTTCGCCGGGGCGCACCAAGGGTGATTGGGACCGCTTCATCAAGTGGCACATCGA
This sequence comes from uncultured Spartobacteria bacterium, assembly GCA_903928175.1. GTDB lineage: Bacteria > Verrucomicrobiota > Verrucomicrobiia > Chthoniobacterales > Chthoniobacteraceae > UBA695. The sequence goes on from CAIYQA010000300.1 coordinate 10,420, forward strand.
CACGCTGTGGGCCACCGATTTCATCACCAAGGACGTGTGGACCGGGTTCGGAAAAGTCACTTACTACGTCCTCTTCTTCATCCACGTGGGGACGCGGAGGGTTCGGGTTTGCGACGCTACAGTCCAGCCGAACGGCCCCATTGTGCACACGGAGGAGGATCGCGAGTTGTTCGTACACACCCTCTCCCAAGCGTGTGGCGCTTTGGCGGGAAAGATTTTGTGGCGCGGCTGCTGAAGCAGCCGGAGGGCAGACTGGGCGAAAGCCAGACCCATCGAGAGCAGCACGAAAGCATGGAAGCGCGGGCGCAGTGGATCATCGATAAAGAGCTTAAGAAAGCGGGCTGGAGCGAACAGCGGCTTGCAAAAGAACGCAAAGTGCACCCGTTGAAGGTGGAAATTGCGAGCAGGCTCAGGGGGCGTGATTCAAAGTGGGTGAGTAAAAAACTTGAGAAAAGACTGGTACTA
>CAIYQA010000301.1 GCA_903928175.1 uncultured Spartobacteria bacterium
CGAAAATGCTCTAGAAAAAGAGCGCAACCAGGGCTGAAAGCCCGACGTATCGAATACGATTCTCAGACTGATGCGTCGGGCCTTCAGCCCTGGCGCTTCGCGCTGGGAAGCCTGGGGCTGCGCCCCAGGCTGGTATGCTTGCGGGCCTTTGGCCCTCATCCTTTGCCTGACAAAAGCCCTACTTCACAAATTCCAACTCCACCGGAGCCGGGATCAGCCCGGCATCGGCGGCGCGCTTTAGGAACAGCTCGATCGCTTTTCGCCCGCTGTCGCCGTAGTCGAGGGTGTAGTCGTTCACATACATCCCGATGAACTCGTCCGCGAGCGGCGTGTCCATGTCGCGGGCGAGCGGCATGGCGTGGGCGACCCCGGCGGCCCGGTGTTCCAGGCCGTAGCGGATGCTCGCTTCCAGGATGTCCGCGATTTCCTTGCGCTGCGCGGGCGGGATGTCTTTGCGGATGACGTTGCCGCCCAGGGGGAGCGGCAGGCCGGTCGCATCCTTCCACCATTGGCCGAAGTCGCGGATGAGTTTAAATCCGTCGCGCTCATAGGTGAGCTGGCCTTCGTGGATGATGAGGCCCACGGGACTCTCGCCGCTGCGGACATGATTGAAAATCTCGTCGAAGGGAACCACCACGGATTCAAAGTCCTTACCCAGGAACAGTTGCAGGGCGAGATAGGCGCTGGTCATTTTGCCGGGGACGGCGATCCGTTTTCCCTTCAGCCAGGCTTTGATTTCGTCGTCGGTGGCGTTGTCTGCAAGTCCCTCGCGCCCATTGGCGATGAGCATGGGGCCGTAGCCGTCGCCCATGCTCGCGCCGCTGGGGAGCAGGGCGTATTGGTCCATCACGTAGGCGTAGGCGTGGATGGAGATGGCGGTGATGTGGAGTTCGCCGCGCGTGGCCCGCTCGTTGAGGGTCTGGATGTCTTGGAGGATGTGCTGAAATTGGTAGCCGTGGGTGTCGATCTTGCCCTCCGCCATGGCGTAGAACATGAAAGCGTCATCAGGATCGGGCGAATGGCCGAGGGTAAAGGTCTCCGGTGTGGACATAGATGGCAACTTTAGCGGAAGGCCAGGGACAACAAAAGAGAGAACTTTTTCGGGTGGGTGGCCCCCCGGGCAAAAAGAGGTTTTTGCGGGAATCCGCGGCGCTTTGCGGCTTTGCGCAGGCTTTCTCTTCTGCTAGGTTTTGGCCCGTGCGCATCGACATTCTCACTCTTTTCCCCAAACTTTGCGAAGGCGCGTTGGCTGAAAGCATGATGAAACGCGCCCAGGAGAAAGGGCTCGCCACGTTGCGCGTCCATAACATCCGGGATTGGGCGACGGGCAAACACCTCATGGCCGACGACACCCCTTACGGGGGCGGGCAGGGAATGGTGATGAAATGCGAGCCGATTTTTGCCGCGGTGGAGGCGTTGCGCACCCCGGAGAGCCGGGTGGTGCTCATGACTCCCGCTGGACGGCCGTTCCGGCAGGAGCTCGCGGCCTGCTATGCACAAGTCCCCCATATCATCCTGCTCTGCGGGCATTACGAAGGGATTGACCAGCGGGTGATCGATCACCTCGTCGATGAAGAGCTTTCGATTGGCGATTATGTGCTCACCAACGGGGCGATTGCCGCGCTGGTGGTGACCGATGCCATCGTGCGGCTGATTCCCGGCGTTTTGGGAGACGAAGCCAGCGCCGCCGAGGATTCTTTTTCCGAAGGATTGCTGGAATACCCGCATTATACCCGGCCTTTGGCGTTCCGGGGGTGGACGGTTCCCGAGGTGTTGCTGAGCGGCCACCATGCCGCCATTGCCCGGTGGCGGAAGGAAAAAGCGTTGGAAAAAACCCGGAAGAACCGGCCCGATCTGCTGGGTTGAGGCGGCGTTTGGGCGGGGCGGCGTCCCCCGATCGTGCGCGGAGCGCCCGATCCACCGGTGGATCGCGACCTCCGGGCGCGATTTCGGAGGGGGTCAGCGGAGCACTGTAAACTTTCCCGTGGCGCGAAAGATCGGTTTGTCCTACCATTATTCTTCGGTCAAACAAGATTTGGCTTGTGCTGGACAAACCATGCACAGCCGCACCTGCCAATTCTCTACTATTTTCACTTCTAATAGCAGCCATAACGATGTCTTCCATGAAACCGGTTATTTTTAACAACACCGTCCTCCGCGACGGCCACCAGTCGCTGGCCGCGACGAGAATGAGCACGGAGCAGATGATCCCGATCACCCCCGCGCTGGACGCGATCGGGTTCGGAGCGCTCGAAACCTGGGGGGGTGCGACGATCGATTCCTGTCTGCGTTATCTCGGCGAAAATCCGTTCGACCGCCTCGATACGCTCAAGAAGCTCGCTCCCAAGACGCCGCACATGATGCTCCTGCGCGGGCAGAACATCGTGCAATACACCAGCTTCCCGGACGACGTCGTGGAGGCGTTTGTCGCTTGTGCCGCCAAGCATGGGATGAACATTTTCCGCATTTTTGACGCCCTCAACGACACGCGCAACCTGATCACCTGCATCAAGGCCGTCAAAAAGGCCGGGCAGCATGCGCAGGGCACCATCTGCTACACCACCAGCCCGGTCCACACGCTCGAAGCGTTCGTGGCGATGGGCTTGGAGCTGGAGAAGCTCGGCTGCGACTCGATCTGCATCAAGGACATGGCCGGGCTGATCTCGCCTTCCACGGCGGGCGCGCTCGTCAAGCAACTCAAGGCCAAGGTGAAAATCCCGGTTGTCATCCACACCCACAACACGGCGGGTCTGGGTGGCGCCGCCTATTATGCGGCGATCGAAAACGGCGTGGACGCTGTCGATTGCTCCATGGTCCCCTTCGCCAACGGCACGGGCCAGCCGGACATCATGATGATGCTGGCCATGCTCGACCGCAGCGACCGCCGTCCGAACTACGACACTTCTTCCTTCCCGAAAATCCGCGAGCACCTGGAGAAAGTGTACGACGAACTGAGCGCGTTCACGAGCCCCAACAATGAAAAGACCGACGCGGATATCCTGCAATGGCAGGTGCCCGGCGGTATGCTCTCCAATTTCCGCAACCAGCTCAAGGAGCAGGGGATGTCGGATCGGTATGAGGAAGTGTTGGCTGAAATCCCTTACGTGCGTGAAGCGCTCGGGTGGATTCCGCTCGTCACCCCGACTTCCCAGATCGTCGGCACGCAGGCGATGCTCAACGTCAAGTTTGGCCGCTGGAAAATGATCTCGCAGCCCGCCATGGACATCGCGCTCAACAAATATGGCCGCACTCCCGGACCGGTGGACCCCGAGGTTCTCGCCGAAGTCATCAAGCGCACCGGCCAGCAGCCCGTTCAGGTTCGCAACGCCGATCTGCTCGAGCCCCGCATGCCGAAACTCAAAGCCGAGTTGAAAGCCAAGGGGTTCGACGACAGCGACGAGAACGCCGTCCTCTGGGCGATGTTCCCGCTCGAACTCGAAATAGTCCTCAAAGGCGAAAAACCGGCCGCCCCCGCCAAGCCCGCCGCCGCGCCCAGCGCCGCCGCGAGCGCTGCCGTGGGCCGCAAATACGTTCTCAACATCGACGGGGCGCTCCACAGCGTCACCGTGGAAGAAGCCAAGTAATTCATGACCAAAAATAGCCCACTCACTCTTGAGGAGTTTCCGGTTCCATCCTATGCGGATTGGAAAGCCGAAGCCGAGGCGACCCTGAAAGGCGCCCCCTTCGAGAAGAAACTCATCACCCGCACTTTTGAAGGCCTCGACATCCAGCCGATCTACCGCAAGGAAGATTTGGAAGGGTTGCAGCATCTCGGCTCCCTGCCGGGACAAGCTCCTTATGTGCGCGGCACCAAGGCGACCAACCACTGGAAAATCTTCAGCGAAATGGACTGCAACAGCCCCGAGATTCCCGGGTTTGAGCCGATCTACAAGTGGGTTCGGGGCGTCCTCGACAAGCCATTTGAAGAAGAGTTGAAGGAAATCGCCACGGCCCCGTCCGTTGCCGTGAATGTGATGCTCTATCATAACTCCGGTGGCAATGCGGTGCAGGAACTCGCGTTCGCGCTCGCGACCGGTTTGGAATACCTCCGACAGGGCGAGAAATTGGGCGTCTCCATCGATGACATGGCCCAGAAAATCAAGTTCTCGTTCGCGATGGGCGCGGACTTTTTCATGGCCATCGCCAAGCTGCGCGCCGCGCGGATGCTCTGGTCGAAAATCGTCGCGGCCTGCGGCGGCAACGCGGAATCCCAGAAGATGCGGATTTTCGCCGCCACCTCCCGCTGGAACCAAAGCAAGCTCGACCCCTACGTGAACATGCTGCGCGACACCACGGAAGCCTTCTCCGCCATGATGGGTGGAGCCGACATCATCGACGTGCGTCCGTTCGACGCGGTCGTGCGCGAACCCGATGACTTTTCCAAGCGCATCGCTCGCAACACACAGCTCGTCCTGAAGGAAGAATGCCACTTCGATCACGTCGTGGATCCCGCGGGTGGTTCCTACTATGTGGAAACCCTCACGGCGCAGCTTGCGCAAGCCGCGTGGGCTCTCTTCCAGCAGATCGAAAAAGCGGGCGGCATGATCAAAGCGCTTGAAGCCGGAATTCCTCAGCAGCAGGTCAAAGCTGTGGCTGCCAAGAAGGCCGAAGCCATCGCCCAGCGCCGCTTCTCGCTGATCGGTGTCAACGTTTACGCCAATGCGACTGAGAAGCCGCTCGAAGGCAAAGCTCCGACCGCCTGCTGCGCAGGAAAAGGCAAAGTGCCTTCCAACATCGAAACCCTCGCTTCCGTGCGGGGGGCGGAACCGTTTGAAAAACTCCGCGCCGCCGTCAGCGTGTCGGACAAAAAGAAAGTGTTCCTGGCCAACATGGGGCCGCTCCGCCAGCACAAACCGCGCGCCGACTTCTCCACCGGCTTCTTCCAGGCGGGCGGATACGAAGTGCTCGAAAATCGCGGGTTCCAAACCGTCGATGAAGCCGCCGCTGCCGCCAAGGCCTCCGGCGCTTCCGTGGCGATCGTTTGCTCGACCGACGATACTTACCCTGAAATTGTCCCCGCTTTGGTCCCCAAGCTCAAGGCCGCGGGCCTCTTCGTCGTGGTCGCGGGTTACCCGACCGAACAGATCGACGCTTTCAAAGCCGTCGGCGTTGACGCATTCATCCACATCCGCTCGAACTGCTTCCAGGTTCTCAGCGGCATCGCAACCCAGCTTGGAATTCTCTAAATGAGCACGATACCTGATTTTAGCACGCTCACTCTTGAAGTGCCGACCCCGGCGCCCCTCAGCGCCGCTCCCGAACCTGCCGTGTGGCGCACAGTGGAGCAGATCGACATCAACTCGGTCTATACCGCCGAAGACCTCGCCGGGAACCAACTCCTCAACTACACCGCTGGGATCGCTCCGTTCTTGCGCGGACCGTATGCGACGATGTATGTAGCCCGGCCGTGGACGGTTCGACAATACGCCGGATTCTCCACCGCCGCCGAGTCCAACGCCTTCTACCGCCGCAACCTCGCAGCCGGTCAGCGCGGCCTCTCGGTCGCCTTCGACCTGGCGACCCATCGCGGGTACGACAGCGATCACGCCCGCGTGGTCGGGGACGTCGGCAAGGCTGGCGTGGCTGTTGATAGCGTCCTCGACATGAAAGCGCTCTTCGACCGGATCCCGCTCGACAAGATTTCCGTCTCGATGACGATGAACGGCGCGGTGCTTCCCGTGCTCGCCTTCTACATCGTCGCCGCCGAAGAGCAGGGCGTGAAACAAGAGTTCCTCACCGGCACCATTCAGAACGACATTCTGAAAGAATACATGGTGCGCAACACCTACATTTATCCGCCTGAGCCTTAGATGCGGATCATTGCGGACATCTTCGAGTTCACCTCGAAGAATATGCCCAAGTTCAACTCGATCTCGATCTCCGGCTACCATATGCAGGAAGCGGGCGCGACCGCTGACCTCGAAATGGCCTACACGCTGGCCGACGGTCTGGAATACATCCGCACCGGCATCAAGGCGGGCATCGACATCGACGCCTTCGCCCCGCGCCTCTCCTTCTTCTGGGCTCAGGGCAAGAACTTGTTCATGGAGATCGCCAAGATGCGCGCCGCTCGTGTCATCTGGGCGAAACTCATCAAACAGTTCAACCCGAAGAGCGCCAAATCGATGGCCCTGCGCACCCATTCGCAGACCAGCGGCTGGAGCCTCACCGAGCAGGACCCGTTCAACAACGTCGTCCGGACCTGTGTCGAAGCAATGGCCGCCGCGTTTGGGCACACCCAATCGCTGCACACCAACTCACTCGACGAAGCCATCGCGCTGCCGACCGATTTCTCGGCCCGCATCGCGCGCAATACGCAGCTTTATTTGCAGGAAGAAACCGGCATTTGCCGCGTGGTCGATCCATGGGCCGGTTCCTATTACGTGGAAGCCCTCACGCAGGAGTTGATGGAAAAAGCCTGGGCGCACATTCAGGAAGTCGAGTCGCTCGGCGGCATGACCAAGGCGATCAACGAAGGGTTGCCGAAGATGCGCATCGAGGAAGCCTCCGCTCGTCGGCAGGCGCAGATCGATTCCGGTCGCGAGACCATCGTGGGCGTCAACAAATACCGTCTTGAGAAAGAGGCCGCCATCGACACGCTAGAAGTCGATAACAGCGCCGTCCGCGAAGCGCAGATCGCCCAACTCCAGAAACTCAAAGCCGAACGCAACCAGGCGGATGTGGATCACGCATTGGCCGCCCTCACCGACGCCGCTGCGACCCAAACCGGCAACCTGCTGGAACTGGCCGTTCAAGCCGCCCGCGTGCGGGCCACGTTGGGGGAAATCTCCGACGCGCTCGAAACCGTGTATGGCCGTCACCGCGCCGTCATTCGCTCGATCTCGGGCGTCTACGGCAGTGAATTCGGCGAAGCTATGGAAGAAGTCACCCGTGTTCGCAGCCTCACCGACGCTTTCGCGGAAAAAGAAGGCCGTCGCCCCCGCATCATGATCGCCAAGATGGGCCAGGACGGCCACGATCGCGGCGCTAAAGTCGTTTCCACGGCCTATGCCGATCTCGGTTTTGACGTGGACATCGGTCCGCTGTTCCAAACGCCGGATGAAACCGCCAAGCAAGCCGTCGAAAACGACGTGCATATCGTGGGCGTCAGTTCGCTCGCGGCGGGGCACAAAACGCTCGTGCCGCAGTTGATTGCCGAACTCAAGAAGCTCGGGCGCGAAGATATCATGGTCGTTGTCGGCGGGGTGATCCCGGCGCAGGACTACGATTTCCTCTACGCAGCCGGAGCCGCCGCGATCTTCGGGCCCGGCACGGTCATCCCGACCGCCGCCGAGAAAATGCTCTCTGAACTGGCCAAGCGCAGCAAAACATAGGTCTTATAGGTCCCATAAGTCTTATAGGACCTATCCCCACACCCAATGCATGACGCCCGCACCCAACCAGCCGAGTTCCCACAGCGACCCCGATCTCTCGATCGCGGCGCGCGCGCGGGAACTCGTGGAGGGGGTGCGCAGCGGCAACCGGACGCTTTTGGGCAAGGCCATCACCTTGATCGAGAGCAACGCAGCGAGGCACGCGCCGCTGGCCGAGGAGGTCGTGCGGCAGGTGTTGCCTTATGCGGGACACTCGATCCGCGTGGGGATCACCGGAGTGCCCGGAGCGGGCAAAAGCACTTTCATCGAAGCGCTCGGCTGCATGCTTTGCGCGCAGGGGACACGGGTGGCGGTGTTGGCGGTCGATCCGAGCAGCAGTCTTTCGCACGGCTCGATCCTCGGGGACAAAACCCGCATGGAAATGCTTTGCCGGGAGGAGAACTGTTTCATCCGCCCCTCGCCTTCGAGCGGAACGCTGGGGGGAGTCACCCGCAAGAGCCGGGAAACCATCATGCTGTGCGAAGCGGCGGGGTACGACGTGATCCTCGTGGAGACCGTCGGGGTGGGCCAGAGCGAAACCACCGTGCGTTCGATGGTCGATTTTTTCCTCGTCCTCTTGATTGCCGGCGCGGGCGACGAGTTGCAGGGGATCAAGAAGGGGATCATCGAACTGGCGGACACCATTCTCATTACCAAGGCGGACGGCAGCAACATCCCGCGCACGGAAGCGGCGCGCATCGAGTTTGCGCGCGTCCTGCATTACCTGACTTCCACGACGCCCGGTTGGCGGCCGCAAGTGCTTACCTGCTCGAGCTTGGAAGGCAGGGGGATCCGCGAAGCGTGGGAGGTGGTCGAGCAATTCCGCGACCTCATGTTGCAGAGCGGGCAGTTCGAAAAACGCAGGCGTCGGCAGACGCTCGACTGGATGGAAGACATGCTCAGCCAGCAGCTTTGGAACGATTTTTCCAACAACCCGGGAACCCTGGCCCAATGGCCGCGCATTGAACAAGCAGTCCTGGAAGGCAGACTATCCGCAGCCACCGCAGTCAAAAAACTTTTCAACGCTTACACGACTCATCATGATCAATAAAATCGACCACCTCGGCATTGCCGTTCAATCCCTCGACGAGACGGTGAAATATTACGAAGAAGCCCTCGGCCTCACCTGCGAACATCGCGAGGAAGTGGAATCGCAAAAAGTGCGCGTTGCCTTTTTCAACGTGGGCGGCACCCACATCGAGCTGCTTGAGCCGACCAGCCCCGAGAGCCCGATTGCCAAGTTTTTGGAAAAGAATCCCAACGGCGGCATCCATCACGTTGCGTATGCCACCGACGACATCATGGGCCAGCTCGCCACAGCCAAAAACGCGGGCGTGCGGCTCCTCAACGAAACTCCGATGCCCGGAGCCCACGGCAAGCAGGTCGCTTTCCTTCACCCCAAATCCACCTTCGGCGTGCTGACGGAGTTTTGCACGGAAGGCGGATGCGACTGCGCGCATTAATCAGCGTAAGTAGTATCAGATGAAATTTTTCACACGAAGCCGCGCAGGCATGAAGGAGGGGAAATCCACTTCCCTTCGTGCCTTCGTGCCTTCGTGCCTTCGTGTGAAACTCCCTACGCCACCCATGGCAAACCAGGGTGGAGCGACCGAGTTGGGGGGCCGCATCACGGGCTTCACGTTGACGCGATGCGTCGGTTTTGAAACTCCTTTCCTCCAACTCCTTCAACGCTGTGCTTTTTTTAACACGAAGGCACGAAGGCACGAAGGCACGAAGGAAAAGGCATCTTGGGTTCATGCGTACGCCCTAGCAACTTGCCTGATACTGTGGGGCACCTTCGTCGCGCAAGCCGCCGCCCCCACGCGGGAGGATTTGGAGCCGGTTTTGCGCGCCTATCAGGACGGAGCCGCCGCGCATGACTTCCAGAAAATGAAGTCCGCTATGGCAGATGTAGCGTTTGCAACGCTCCACAACATGGCGGTTTCATTCAAAAAGCCATTTCCGCCGACGTCATCGGAAGATGCTTTTTGGCAGGAATACAACCTCACTGCGGTCCCCTTTGAAAAATTCAAATTTCTCTCGTTGAAGGAAAAAGGAGAGAAATCCTTTCTCGTTTATTCTTTTGCGTATGCGTGGCCGTCAACAAAGGAAAGAAAAACGCAAAAAGGTTTTATCAAAGCGGACTTTATTCTCCAGAAAGATGGGTGGAAATTACTTGGTTGCGGGATGGATATCAACGCCAGCCTGACCGCCAAATACGAGGCCGGAGATCAAAGTTTTCTGGATGACCCCCAACTCTCACAATTTGAGGAAACACCTTCAATACCTCCGTTGGCTACCCCTGCGGATTACATCGCACAAATTCAATGGTATAAGCCCAAAGGAAAACTCATTGTAACCGTCAACGGCATCCCCACCGAGTTAACCAGCATGAGCGGTTTACAGCTTGTCATAGGCGGCTTGAAAAAGGGCGAAAATAAAATCCGGTTGCATTACGATCCTAACGCAAAACAGGATCCCTTAGCAGCACAGGGACCCAGTGATGACTTACCGAAAGTGCGCATCCATGTCTTCACAGGAGATAAAATGAACGACGACACCGATCGGCAACTGCTCGTTTATCACTGGAAAACGGATAGAGACAACCGAGAGGAAACCATCCGGCTCGATGATGAAACGCTTGCAAAACTTCCCAAACCGGAGCGGGAATATTGAATATCAAAGATTTTCGTTTGCATCGTTTTCCCATAAACCTTTAATAAAAAAATATTCAAATAAACACACCATGGCCATCGAACAACACCTCGTAGATGAGCTGAGAAAACGGCGTCAAATCGCCCTCGATCTCGGCGGCAAAGACAAGATCGCAAAGCGGCACGAAAAAGGTCTCATGACCGCTCGTGACCGTCTGGACGCCCTTTTCACCAAGGGCAGCTTCCAGGAGTTCGCCATGCACGCCGCCCACCGGGCCACCCTTTTCGGGTTGATGGGCAAAGTGCTCCCCGCAGACGGCGTTGTGACCGGCGTGGGCGAGGTGGACGGGCGTCCCGTCGCCGCCTTCAGCCAGGACTTCACCACCGCGGGCGGCTCGCTGGGCAATATGCACGCGGAGAAAATTTGCGAATCCATCGACTACGCCATCAAGCATGGCATGCCGGTCATTTCCTTTAACGACTCGGGTGGCGCGCGCATCCAGGAAGGCATCGGCTCGCTCTCCGGCTACGGCAAGGTCTTTTTCAAGAATGTCGAAGCCTCGGGGGTCGTGCCCCAGATCACCATCATCGCCGGCCCTTGCGCGGGCGGCGCGGCTTACTCGCCTGCCCTCACCGATTTCCAGATCATGGTGAACAAGCAGGCGACCATGTTTATCTGCGGGCCGGAAGTCATCAAGGCGGCGACCGGCGAAGTCGTCACGATGGAGGAAGTCGGCAGCGCGGCGGCCAACGCCAGCGTCAGCGGCAACGTCCATTTCGTCGCCAGCGACGACGCCCACGCGGTTGCGCTCGCCAAGAAGCTCCTGAGTTTCCTGCCGTCCAACAACATCATGGACCCGCCGCACCATCTCGGTGTGCCGCTGGATTACACGAAGGACACCGGCATGGACGAACTCGTCCCCGCCGACGGCAAGCAGCCCATCGACGTCCAGCAGGTCATCAAGCGCCTCGTGGACGACGGCGATTTCTTTGAAGTCCAGATGGACTGGGCCAAAAACCTCGTCATCGGGTTCGCCCGCATCCAGGGCATCGTGGTCGGCATCGTCGCCAACCAGCCGATGTTCAAGGCCGGAACGCTCGACATCGACGCCTCCGACAAAGGGGCGCGGTTCATCCGCTTCTGCAACATCTTCAACATCCCGCTCGTCACCCTCGTGGATACCGGCGGGTTCCTGCCGGGCAAAGCCCAAGAGCGCGGCGGCATCATCCGCCACGGCGCGAAGATGCTCTTCGCCTATGCGTCCACCACGGTGCCGAAAATCACCGTAATCATGAGAAAGTCCTACGGCGGCGCTTACATCGCCATGTGTTCCAAGGAACTCGGCGCGGACGCCGTATTCGCGTGGCCGACCGCCGAGATCGCGGTCATGGGCGCGGAAGGCGCGAGCAACATCCTTTACAAGGGCGAACTCGACAAGATCACAGATCCGGAAGCCAAGGCCAAACGTCGCGCCGAACTGCTGGCGGAATACCGCGAGAAATTCAGCAACCCCTACCAGGCCGCGGGCATCGGCAGCGTCACCGACGTCATCGAACCCTCGGAAACGCGGGCCGTCGTCGCTCGCGCCCTGCGCAACACGCTCACCAAACGCGAGGTGCGGCCGCCGAAAAAACACGGCAACATCCCGCTCTAAGCGCTGGAATCTTCGGCCGGTCTCCACCATATTCCTTTTTTGGTGGAACCGGCCCGGTTCCAAAACGACCTTAAATTTATGAGCAAAGCCTCACCCACTTCACTTTCCGAAAACGCGGCCCTCGTCGCCGTGATCGCGGCGGCTATCCACGCTGCGATTGAAGCTCCTGCTAAAATCCTGTCCATCCGCCAAATCAACCAAGGCCAAACCCCAGAGGCAGCGCGTATGGCGTGGGCGCTCGAAGGCCGCCGCCATATCTTCTCATCCCACAAACTTCGCTAATCTCCCATGAAACGCTTACGCATCACCGTTGAAGGTAAAACCTACGAAGTCACCGTCGAGCTGCCCAACGAATCCGCCCCCGCTGCATCTGCCGGGGTCTCCGCTCCCGCCACCTCCTCGCCCGTTTCCGGTTCGGTGCTTGCCGCCGCCGGTCCCGGCGTGGTCAACAGCCCGCTCGGCGGCAATGTCGTTGGGGTCAACGTCACGGTCGGCCAGGAAGTCAAGGAGGGCGATCTCCTCGTCACTCTCGAAGCGATGAAGATGAACACCTACATCAATGCCACCAGCGCCGGAAAAGTCGCCGAAGTGCTCGTCACGGTCGGCACCGCCGTCCAAGAGGGCCAAGTTTTGGTCCGCATCGAATAACTTACGCCTTTCGACAACCTCACCCACAACAACCAGAATTCCCTAGCATGACCGGGTGGATCGCACGCGATCTTCCCGATAACCCGGCACGGCAGGCGAACCCTCCGCGCCGGTTTTTTTATATGTCCACTCCATTGCCCAAGCTTACAGCCGCAGAAGCGGCGTCTCTTATTAACGACGGCGACGTCATCGGTTTCAGCGGGTTCACTCCCGCGGGAGCACCCAAGGCTGTTTCCCTTGCGCTTGCCGAACGCGCCAAAGCCCTGCACGCCGAAGGCAAGCCGTTCAAGGTCGGCGTCATCACCGGCGCTTCCACGGGGAAATCCCTCGACGGCGCTCTGGCTCTGGCGGACGCGGTTTCCTTCCGCACCCCCTACCAGTCCAACGCGGACATGCGCAAGAGCATCAACGCCGGAAAGACCCGCTACTTCGACATGCATCTCTCCATGGTGGCGCAGACCCTGCGCTACGGCTTCCTGGGCAAGGTGAACTGGGCCATCGTCGAAGCCTGCGACGTCACCCCGGAGGGGGAAATCGTCGTCACCTCGGGCGTCGGCATCGCCCCCACCGCCTGCCGTCTTGCGGACAAGATCATCATTGAACTCAATGCCAACCATCCGGCGACGCTCCGCGGATTCCATGATATCTACGAACCGCTCGACCCGCCCCACCGCCGCGAGATTCCCGTTTACAAACCCTCGGACCGCATCGGCAGCCCCGTCATCAAAGTCGATCCCTCCAAGATCGTGGGCGTGGTGGAAACCAACCAGCCCGACGAAACCGGCGGCTTCGACGAAGCCTCCGACATCACCAAACAGATTGGCGAAAACGTCGCCAACTTCCTCGCTGCCGAAATGAAGGCAGGCCGCATCCCTGCGGAATTCCTGCCCATCCAATCCGGCGTCGGCAACATTGCCAACGCTGTCTTGGGTGCACTGGGCGTCCACCCCGACATCCCGGCGTTTGAGATGTACACCGAAGTCATCCAAGACTCCGTCATCGGCCTCATCCGCAGCGGAAAGATCAAATTTGCCAGCGGCTCCTCGCTCACCCTGACCAACGACGTCCTAAAATCCATTTACGACGACATCGAGTTTTTCCGCTCCCGCATTCTGCTGCGGCCGCAGGAAATTTCCAACAACCCGGAAGTGGTCCGGCGGCTGGGGCTGGTCACCATCAACACCGCCATTGAAGTCGATTTCTTCGGCAACATCAACAGCACCCATATCATGGGCAAGAACATGATGAACGGCATCGGCGGATCGGGCGATTTCACCCGCAACGCCTACCTGTCCATCTTCACCTGCCCATCGGTAGCCAAAGGCGGCGCCATCAGCGCCATCGTTCCTTTTGCCAGCCATCTCGACCACAGCGAGCATTCCGTTTCGGCCATCATCACCGAAAACGGCATCGCCGATCTGCGCGGCAAATCTCCGCATGAACGCGCCAGCGTCATCATCAATAACTGTGCGCATCCGGATTACCGCAAACAGCTCCGCGCCTACCTGGATTACTTCCCCAACAGCCACACGCCCCAGGCGCTGTGCGCCGCCTTCGCCATGCACCAGCAGTATGCGAAAACGGGGGACATGCGTAACGTCGATTGGGCGCAGCTCGCCAAATAGACTGCAAACCGACTGAAGCACGATCCACCTTTCGGAAGCTTCACCGCGTCGGAAAAATAGCCGCAAAAAAGCGCAAGAGGCGCAAAAGAAAGAGAAAGGCATCCAGACCCCTCTTCCAGACCCCTCTTCCAGACCCCTCTTCCAGACCCCTCTTCACAGAGCCGGACTTTTTGGATGCGACGGCTGTGTTTTCCTGAGCGCCAACGGCGCGGCTCCATACCAGCCTGGGGCAACGCCCCAGGACCCGGAGTGGAAAAAAGCCAGGGCTGAAGGCCCGCACCATTTCCCCGCGACAGTTGGCATGTCTC
>CAIYQA010000302.1 GCA_903928175.1 uncultured Spartobacteria bacterium
CATCCCCTGTCGTGTCTGTTGGCATCGGGGATCCCGTTCGCAAGCGAAGATTTGAACTTGTCCTGTATCTACTATCATGCACAAGAAATCGCACCCTTTGGTTCAGCACCCGGCCACCCCCTGCCGTGTCTATCGGCAGCGGCGATCCCGTCCGCAGGCGAAGATTTGGATTTGTCCTGTAACTACGATCATGAGCACCAAATCGCTTCCTTTGCATGTGGGCGTAGTGCCCACTCTGCCTCTCACAGCGAATCCCCAAAAGTTTCACCCGAAAGAGCACCAATTCTGCATGAGAGCGCCGCTGATTCTCGGCAATTTCATTTTACCTCGGCTGGATACTTACTCTGGAAGCGAGCTCTCAGCAGGACTTCCCCGGACTCAGCGACTGCCTAGCAATCCCGTAGACAACAGAGCACCACCTTGAAAACTTTTGGAAATTCATATCGTAAGTCGCTTAATTTCAGGGACTTACAAGAAAGCCAGCACTCGGACTCGAACCGAGGACCGTCTGATTACAAATCAGATGCTCTACCAACTGAGCTATGCTGGCGCGTTTTGGGACGGGTTTCAGGCGATGCCGTGGATTACCCTCGCCACGCGCTGCATATTGCACGCTTTTGTGCGCGCGGCAAGTGGATTCGCCCAAGAACCGCCCCTTCCCCGTTATGGCAATACTTCAAAGTGGCTGATCGCTTTGATGATCTCGTAACGGCGGACGATGTCCTGCGGCGTGAGCGTGCGCATCCGCTCCAGTGAGAATGCCTCTACGTTGTAACTGGCAAGCACGCTGCCATAAACGACTGCTTTGCGCAGGTCCTCAAAAGTGACCTCGTCATGGTTGAGGCTCGCCAGGTAACCGGCCAGTCCGCCCGCGAAGGTGTCGCCCGCGCCGGTCGGATCGTGGATGTCCTCCAGCGGATACGCCCCGCAGGTGAAAAACGCATTTTCCCCGAAGAGCAGGCAGCCGTGTTCGCCTTTTTTGATGGCGACATATTTCGGCCCAAGCGCGCGGATGAGTTTGCCGGCTTTGATCAAAGAATTTTCGCCGGTGAATTGGCGCGCTTCGCCGTCGTTGAGGATGAGCATGTCCACGCGCTTGAGCAGCGCGATGAGGTCGTCCTTGGCGATGTTGATCCAGAGGTCCATCGTGTCTGCGATGATGAACCGGGGCTGGGTCATCTGGTCGAGGACATGGAGTTGCAGGCTCGGCGCAATGTTGGCGAGCAATACATATTGAGTGTTATTGTAGCTCGCGGGCAGCGTGGGCGTGAAATGTTCAAAGACGTTGAGCTCGATGCTGCGGGTCGTGCGGGTGTTGAGGTCGGTATGGTATTCACCGGACCAGCGAAATGTCTTGCCGGGGGCGATTTGCAGCCCGCAGAGGTCGATGTTGCGGCTGCCGAAGAAATCCACATGGGGTTGCGGAAAATCCTCGCCGACTATCCCCACGAGGTTCACGCCGCTGAAAAAGCTTGCGCTTACGGCGGCGTAGGAAGCCGAGCCGCCGAGCAGATCGGCGTGTTCGGCGAGCGGTGTTTTGACGGTGTCGAGACCAATGGAACCTACAACAAGGACGGGCATGCCTCTCTCAAAGCGCATTTTGCCGGTTTGGGAAAGCAAGAAATGCCGTTCCGGCGGCCCGAACCGCAAAAAAACGGAAATAAGGAGGGCAGCCAAGCTGGAAATCGCGCGCTCAGCGGGTCCGCAGCGCGGGCATTTTTGGCAACCCGTTCATCTTCGGCGCGCCCCATTCCAGCCGTTTGATTTTCCTGACGGCGCGCCCCTTGCGGACTCCGAAAGTCTGCCGGATCGGTTCCTCGCAAAGGGTATCAAGCAAGCGCACCCAATCCCGCCAGGCCTCTTCCGAGATGAGCGGGTTATCGGGATGAACCCACTGGGCAGGGGTGCCGGGGCAGCCTGCCGTGGGGCACTGGAGGTGCGGCGCGCCGGAGCCGTCCCAAAACAGGCACACCTGGCGACCGGTGAAGGTTTGTTCGCACAGAACACACCGGCGGGTCTCGTCCAGCGATTTCCAGGCCCGCTCCCCTTGGAGCAATTGGAATTTCACGTTGTCTGCTGTTTCAATGTCATCACGATTCATAATGAACGCACTCCATCCATTCCTTTGTGGCTGCCCACCATGCCTTTAACGGGCGGGCCTCGGCAATCGGGCGGGAGCCTGTTGGTTTCTTGGAGCAATCCCCGAGGATCGCGGGGTAAGGGAAACCATTACGCGCGAAATAGGGGCTTGCTGGATTGCGCTCATCGGGTCCAACTTCTACTGTGTCTTGGTTGACAAGTTCGGATATCGCAGCGCAAAAATGGGGCCGGTTTTCGTAGGAACGCCGATTCCCCTTAACCACCCCCTATTTCCTTCATGAAACCGCTAGAAACCAAAGCCAAAGTTCTGATCGTTGATGATCATCCCATTGTCCGACAAGGGTTGGTCCAACTCCTGAATTGCGAGCCGGACTTCATGGTCTGCGCCGAAGCCGCGAACGCCCGCAAAGCGATGGCAGCCATTGCGGAGACCAAGCCGGATCTCGGGATTGTGGACATCACCTTGCAGGGCACCAACGGCATCGAGTTGATCAAGAACATCGTCGCGCAATGGCCGGATTTCCCCGTTCTCGTTCTCTCCATGCACGATGAATCCCTCTACGCCGAGCGGGCTCTGCGGGCCGGGGCCAAGGGGTATGTCATGAAGCAGGAAGCGCCGGAAAAATTGACGAACGCGCTGCGGCGCATCCTCAATGGCCAGATTTACGTCTCGGAAAAACTCCAGGACAAAATGATGCGCAAAGCCATCGACGGCAAGGCGCTCCAGGACACCTCGCCCGTGGCGATCCTCTCCGACCGCGAGTTGGAAGTGCTGCAACTCATTGGCCAGGGGCACGGCACCCGGCAGATTGCCGAGGACCTGAACCTGAGCGTGAAGACCATCGAAAGTCATCGGGCGCACATTAAAGAGAAGCTCAACCTGAAGACCGCGCCCGAGATGGTGCGTTTTGCGGTGCAGTGGGTGAACCAAGGCGTGCTTTAAAGCGAGTGCTGAGTCGCCGATAAAAAGACCGATCCCAAGGCGCTCTCCCCTGCCCTGCTACGCTTTCCTCAAATGCGCATACCGCGTGGCCCATTCTGCGGGCAAACGCAGCGGTTTACCCGCGGGCATTTGCACGACCGCGAGCATCTGGCGGCAAGTAACCATCAACATTCCGTCGCAGGGGCGGATAATCTCGAAGCTGCACCAAAAGCGGCTCCGTTCGAGGCTTTCCAGCCGACCGTGCACGACAAGTTTGTCCCACAGAACGGCGGGACGTTTGTAGTCCACCTCCGTGCGAACGACGACGGGGTATTGCTGGTCGCGCGACATGGCGACAAACCCCATGCCGAGCTGATCGGCAAGGTAGGTGCGCGCCATTTCGATGAAGCGTAAATAGGCCAGGTTGTGAACCACGCCGCCGCAGTCCGTGTCGAAGAACATGACCTGCACCTCGGTTTGAATGGTGGGAGTTTCGGGCAACATGACCGCGGGAATTTAACCAAAAGTCCAAGCAATAGCCGCAAAAAAGCGCAAGAGACGCAAAAAAACAGATGCGGAGCAAGAGATACAGGGCAAGCGTTTTTTGCGGCCCGCCTTTCTTCCGGTTTTTAAGGTTTCCGAACGCGGAGAAAGGCACTAAATGTATTCCCGTGCCCAAGGTTGCTGTTGTCATCCCTTCCTACAATCACGCGAACTACATCGGTGCCGCGCTGGAGTCGGTGCTCGCGCAGTCGCTTGCACCCGAGCGGATCGTGGTGGTGGACGACGGTTCCACCGATGGCTCGCTGGACCTGCTCCGCACCTTCGCCGCCGCCCACCCTCAACTGCTGCTCATCCCGCAGGAGAACGCCGGAGCCCACAACGCGCTCAACCGCGCCATTGCCGAGGCCGGGGAGGTCGATTTCATTGCGATCCTCAACTCCGACGATCTCTATGAACCGGCCCGACTCGAGAAATGCGCCGCATTTCTGGAAACCCACCCGCGTTGCGAGGTGGTCTGCACCGGGGTGCAGATGATCGACTCCGCGGGCGAACTTCTCCCGCCGGATCACCCCAAGGCCCGGCGGCTGCGCACGGTTTGGGCCGACCCGGCGCGCGATCCGGCCGAGTGGTTCGGCGTCTCGAATTTTGCCAAGACGACCAGTAATTTTTTCGTCCGCGCCCCGTACGCCTGTGCGCATCTTTTCCGCAACTACCGGTACGCGCACGACTATTTCTTTGCGGTGATGGCCGCCGTGGAAGGGGAGTTTGGGGTCTTGCCGGAGCCGCTGTTGCGCTACCGCACGCACACGACAAATACGATTAAAGTGGACGGAGCGGCGAAGGTCGCGACGGAAATCACCCGCCTCAACTTCGATTTGTTGCGCGAACTGGCTCCCCGGCTGGCGAAATCCCCGAAAGTGCGCGCCGCCTACACCCGGTATTTCCGCACCTTGTCGGGCAATGCGGCGGATTTCCGATTGGAAGTTTTCCTCGCGCTCGCCGCGCGCCTGGCAGCCTCGCGTCCCGAAGATTTGTGGTGCTGGCTCGACGCGCTTTCGCCCGACGCTTTCCCCGAACTTGCCGCGCCGCCCTGTGCGGAAACCCGTAGGACGATGGATCGGGCGCACCGCGAAAAGCAATCCCGCTGGCTTGCCCTTGGCCGGTTTCTGGGGTTTCTCCCTTCCTAGAGCATTTTCGTTTGACGTTGTCGCATTGATTGTGCGCTGAAAGCGCAAGGGAAACCAGCCCAGGGCAGAGCGCAGCGTCGCCCTGGGTGCCCGGATGCGCCCTGCATGGGCGCTGGTAAGGGGGAGCGGATTGAGCACGAGCGTTTCCCAGTGCCCTTGCAGGGCACGGCTCTCTCACACCATACCCAGGGCGCTGCCCTAGGCTGGTTTACTCAGCCCCTTCGGGGCGAGAGGAATGCGACAAATGAAACCGAAACTGGTCTAAATATTCCCGGAGAGATAGCTGTCCCATTCCGGCGGGAGTTGAGCCGTTTCCAGCCCGCTCTCGATCCGCCCTTCAAATGCCGGGTTAAAATGTGTGGAGGTGCCATAAACCATGATGACGTCCTCGCTGCTTTCCGCGCGCAACGCGTGCGCCACTCCCGCGGGAATGACAACCCCGGCGTTGTTGGATCCCCGGCGATTGTCGCCCTCAATGATGAATCGCATGACCCGCCGTTCCATTCCCGCGCGCTCGTCCACGAGAATCATTTCCGCGCTGCCCCGGACAAAAAACATCACGTCCCACTGTTCCCGGTCGTAGGGGCGTAGAGCATAGTTTTGGGGTTCCTCGACAAAAAGGCGGCGCAACCACGCTTCGGGGGTTGTCCCGCCCGGGATCATCGGCGGGTGGAGATGAAATCCTTTGCCGCTGCCAGCCCACATCGTGGCGGTCGCCCATTGCGCGGGCCAGAGACCGATTCCGGCCAAAGCCCCATCCTCCCGGCGGGCAAATTCGCTGAAAAATCCCCGGTGCCGCTGGGGATAAACCCGGCGCGGAAAAAGCTCCACCCCGGGAATCCAACGCAGCGCGGCGCGATCCGCCGAAAGCAGCTCCGCCACTTCCACGCCGGTGGTGGCGAGGCGGTCGGAGAGCGGCATAAGCTGGTATTCGCGCTGGGTGAGGTGCGCGCGGGCCGAGCTGCGCAGGCCTTTCCAAAGATCGTCCGTCATGGGCGGCACCGTAGTCGCGCCCGGGGCGGGTTGGCAAGAAAAGATACGGCGGGGCATCGTTCTAATCCGCCGTTTGGATGACGACGAACGAGCGGACTTTGCCGCGCGCGATCGAGAGCAGAACGCTCTTTGCCGACTGGAGATTTTTGGCGATTTGGGCAAACTCTTCGGGGGTGGTCACCGGTTGTCCATTGATCTGCTCGATCACGTCGCCCGGGTGAAGACTCCCCTCGCCGTGGTCGCCGATACTTTCAACGTAAACTCCCCGAACAATTTCGGGATAGTTCGCCAACAGCCCTTTGGGAATGGGCGTCACCCCGATGTAATAGCCCGCGAGCAACTGGGGGGCGGCAAGTGGCAGGCGCTTGGGTTGCTGCGGCTGTTGCGAAAGCGGCGGCTGGGCCGTTGACTGCGGTTGCTGGAGCGGCGGGCCGATTTTGAATCCGGCGGGTTGCTCCTCGATGGTGACGGTGAAGGTCTGCGCTTTTTTATCCCGGATCGTCTGAATTTCCACCTTGCTGCCCACGGCGACAGAGGAGATTTGCCGCACGAGATCGCGCGCTCCTTTGATCGCTCTGCCGTTGATGGCGACGAGCACGTCCCCGGCCTGGAGCCCTGCTTTTTGGGCAGGTGAGCCGGGGGTGATGCTGCGCACCATGACCCCGCCCTGATCGGTCGGGAGGCCGTATTGCTCGGCCAGTTCAGGCGTGAGCGGGTCGATGGTGACTCCGAGATAGCCGCGCGCCACGCGGCCCGATTTGAGAATCCCCTCCATCGAATGCCGGGCGATGTTGGACGGGATCGCAAAACCGACCCCCTGCCAGGTGCCGCTGCCGGAATAGTTGCCGATGGCGGTGTTGATGCCGATGATCTCGCCGCGAATATTAATGAGCGGGCCGCCGGAGTTGCCGGGGTTAATGACCGCCTCGGTTTGGAAATACTCGATGCCGTATTCGTCGGTGACGCGGCCCGTGGCGCTGATAATCCCTTTGGTGACGGTCTCCTGCAACCCGAACGGATTGCCTATGGCGAACACAAGCTGGCCGACTTTGACCGTATCCGAGTCGCCCAGCGGCAACGGCCGGAGCCCCTTGGCGTCGATCTTGATCACCGCGATATCCGAGGTTTCGTCGCCGCCGACAAGTCGCGCAGGGAAAGGGGCGCGCCCGTCGTTGAGTTGGACCAACACTTCATCCACATTGGCCACCACGTGGTAATTGGTAAGGATATGGCCTTCTTTGGAAACGATGACCCCCGATCCCAGAGAATTCTTGATTGCCTCCTGCGGGGCGGGGTTTCCCCGGCGACGTCCAAAGAAAAACTCGAACGGGTCGATGATTTGCGGGGTCGTCACCTTGCGGGACGTGGTGATGCTGACCACGGCGGGAACCACTGCCTCGACGAGCCGACTGGTCTCCGTGTCGATTGCCGCGAGGGCGGGGGTGTCCCCGAGGTGGAGTTGCGAGACTTGGGCCGGGGTAAACACTTCCGGGGCGGGACGGTGCTGGTTCCAGCGCGAGACCGCCAGGAGCCCCAGTGCGACCAGGATGACAAAGAGAATAAAGCGTTTCATCGGAAGAGTACTTGCGCCCATTTAATAGCTGAATCGCACGCCGGAAGAACAGCGTTTTTTCCTTTAAGTCTGCCCCTTCCATGCACCTCGTTCCGCACCGTTGCTTGGGAACAGAAAAAAACAATCAGGAAACCAGGAAACCAGGAAAAGGCGCAAAAGAAAAGCCTCGTTCCCAAGTTTTACTTGGGAATGAAATAATACAGGCAGTTGCACTGCCGGTTCATCGCGAGCGCAGCGAGCCTCATTTGAATGCGAAGATCATGGGGCAATGGCACGATGCGAAGTGCAACTTCGCAGGCAATTGCGTTATCCCCTGCGGGGCTCTGCAAAGTGCGCTTCGCGTCAGAGAAGCTGCTACGCAGCAGGGCAGTCCCAATTACAACTTGGGAACGAGGGGAAGGAGAAAAACGATGCGGCAAGTGCGTTTTTCTCTTTGCGTTCTTTGCGGCTTTGCGCGAGCCCTCTTCAACTTACCCGCGCCAGGGCCAGCTTGCGTTTCTCGGCGAGCAGCTTGCGGAAGCGGAGGTTTTCGGGTTTCGCCAGTTCAGGGTCGGAGGCAAAGAGCCGCTGGGCGGTGGTGCGCGCGAGTTGCATCAAGTCGGTGTCGGCCAGCACGTCGCCGATTTTGAGCGGCGGCAGCCCGCTCTGGTCGGTGCCCAGGATGTCCCCCGGCCCGCGCAGGCGCAGGTCGGCTTCGGCGATTTCAAACCCGTTGGCCGTGGCTTCCAGGGTCTTCATTTTCTCCAATCCCTCGGGCGTGTCGGCGGCGTGGATGAGGATGCAGTACGATTTATGGCTCCCGCGTCCCACCCTCCCCCGGAGCTGGTGAAGCTGCGCCAGCCCAAAGCGCTCGGCGTTTTCAATGAGCATGATGGTGGCGTTGGGCACGTCAATGCCGACCTCGATCACCGTCGTGGCCACAAGCACCTGGCTCTCGTTTTTGCGGAACCGCTCCATGATCGCGTCCTTCTCCTCGGGCGGAATGCGGCCATGCAATAGTTCGCAGCGGTGCGGCGCGAAAACAGGGCCCCATTTCTCGAACTCGGCGGCGGCAGCCTTGGCCTCGAGCTTGGCGGATTCATCAATGAGCGGGTAAACCACGTAGGCCTGGCGGCCAGCGGCGAGATGCTTTTTGATGAACGCAATCGCGTCCGGGAGCTTGGAGGCGTCGCGCGCGGCGGTGATGATTTTGCCGCGGTTGGCGGGCAGTTCGTCGAGCGTGGAGACGTCGAGATCGCCAAAGAGCGTCATCGTGAGCGTGCGCGGGATCGGCGTGGCAGTCATCACCAACACATCCGGCAGGACCGGCTGCCGGATGAGGGCCGCCCGTTGCAGGACGCCGAATTTGTGCTGCTCATCAATGATGGCGAGGCCCAGCCGTGAGAAGCCGACGCCTTCATAGAGCAACGCGTGGGTGCCGACGAGAATTTGCGGCTCGCTGCCCCGCTGGAGCAGTTCAGCGCGGCGCGCGTGGTCGTCGTCGCGGACGGCGGCGTTCCAGGCCTGCTCGTCAAAGAGCGGGAGCGCGGTTTCTTCCTTGCGCGAACCGGTCCGCAGGGCGATGCGCACTCCCAGCGGCTCCAGCCAGCGTTTGAAATTAAGATAGTGCTGCTCCGCGAGAATCTGCGTGGGAGCCATGATCGCCGCCTGGTATCCGGCTTCCACTGCCAACAGCATCGCGGAGAGGGCCACCACAGTTTTCCCGGAGCCGACATCGCCGTGCAGGATGCGGTTCATCGGCCGGGACGAAGCGAGATCGGCGCGAATTTCGTCAATCGCCCGGGTCTGGGCTCCGGTGAGCGGGAAGGGCAGTTCGCGGTGAAACGCCTCCAGCAGCCGACCCAGCCCGCAATGGGCTTCGCCGGGGCGCAGGACGATTTCCGCCCGTTTGGCTCCCACAAAGAGCTGCATCGTAAAGAACTCCGCCAGCACGAGATCCCGCCGTGCGGCGTGCAGCGATTCCCAGTCCTCCGGGAAATGCACGGCGCGCAATGCGGCAGCGTAGGGCATCCCGGCAAGTCCCGGGGGCAGCGGGCTGGGCAGTTCGGGCATGTCGGCCAGGAGCCGGTGGATCCAGCTCCGCAACATCCGCGCGGTGATCCCCTCGGTGGCCGGGTGGACGGGCGTGATGCGCCGCAAGTGGATCGATTCCTCCCCGGCGTCCGGCTCAAGAACTTCAAATTCCGGGTGTTCGATGACGAGTTGTTTGCCGCGCCGTCGGGGGCGTCCGAAAACGACGAGTTGCTGGCCCGTGGCGATCATTTTTTTGACGAAATGCACGTTATACCAGCGGCAGACGATCTGCCCGCTCAAGGCGTTGGCGTCCGCTTCCGCAAGCGTCACATCGAACATGAACCGCCAACCTTTGAAGCGCCGGGCGGCGGTTTTGAGGACATTGCCGCAGATGCAGACCGGTTTTTCGGTTTCGTCGCGCGGAAAACGGTCGAACTCGCGCCGGTCCTCGTAACGCCGGGGAAAATGGGTGAGCAGATCTTCAAAGGTAGCGAGCCCGAAGCGTTGCAGCGCCCGGATGCGCGGCGCCGGGAGCCATTCCAGCGAGGAGAGCGGAGTCTCCAACCAGGCCAGCCCGGCAGGAAGCGGGTTTTTTGCCGTTCGAGGAGTTGGCGTCGGGTTGGGCATGGCTGGCTAAAAAGGGAAAATAATCATGAAACTCACGAAAGGCACGGAAGAAGACCATGAAACCAAGATAAAATGAG
>CAIYQA010000303.1 GCA_903928175.1 uncultured Spartobacteria bacterium
CTCGTTCCCAAGTTGTACTTGGGAACGCACTTTCCCGCGAAGTTGAACTTCGCAATCTTCGCCATGCACTCAAGCTCCCGGTTTGAAAATTAGGCTCGCTGCGCTCGCAATGAACTGGCAGTGCAACTGCCTGCGCAAGTGCGTTCCCAAGTACAACTTGGGAACGAGGAGGCTTTGGAACGGGGAGGCCTTACTTGTCTTTTAGGGAACCGGTTTTTTGCACGGAGGTGAATTGATCGCGCACAAATTGACTGAAATCCTGCGCCTGTTTCTGCACGTTGGGGATGAAATTGGCGGTGCCCTTCTCAAAGAGAACCACAAAACAGAGCGTGAAGATCAAAAAGATCGCCAACCAGACTAATTTTCGGAGTAAAGCCATCTGGGTTTCCACTTTAAACCCCCGGCACCCGTCGTCAACTGAGATCGTGGGGCCAATTAACAGTCTCTTAACAATTTTCCCGCTTTTTCCACATCATTCCTTAACAAGGGGGGTATTGATTGGGGGTAGAAAAGCGAAATTCCCGATGCGGCCAAAGAACTCCGCACTTAGAATCGGTGGTTGAAAATCGGGAAGGTGAAGCTCAGTGTCAGTCCATTCCTAAAAAACCAAAAAGTCGACCCATGAAAACTCTTCTTCTTACCGGCGTCGGTCTCATTGCCATTGCCTCGGTTGCGGTTGCCATCCGTCCCCCGGAACCGCCCCCGCTCGAACACCCCAAGCCGCCCCCGGCTCAAATCGCTTCTTCGGAAGGCATGGGGCCGCTGCCCTATCCCGCGACGTTCCAGAAACGGCAGGAAAAGAAGAATCCGCCCCAGCCGCC
Organism: uncultured Spartobacteria bacterium; assembly: GCA_903928175.1. GTDB lineage: Bacteria > Verrucomicrobiota > Verrucomicrobiia > Chthoniobacterales > Chthoniobacteraceae > UBA695. Next base: position 822 of record CAIYQA010000303.1, read on the forward strand.
CGTGCTGCTGACGAAGATCGCCACTAAAGACGCCGAGGATTGGACCCGCACGCCCAATGACCTCAAGGGTCTGCTCCAATGGATGAGCCAGGAAATGAAGGTGAACTTCAGCTCCAATATCAAGCAGTTCACTGAGATTTCCACCGATGCCCAGCGCAACCCGATCCTTTACCGCTCCGGTTACAAGCCGTTCCGGCTGTCGAAGGCGGAAATTCACAACCTCCGGGAATACCTCCTCAATGGCGGCACGATTATTTTCAACTCGCTGGTGGGGAATCCGGATGCTTACGAGTCGGCCCGCCAGGCTGCACGGGAAATCCTGCCCGAAAGCACCCTCTATAGAGTGCGCATGGATCACCCGGTGTTCCATTCGTTTTACGAGATCGACAAAGTCGCCTATCGCCCCCGGATGGTGAAGGACGGCGTGGCCCCCGACCCGTATCCATGGATCGACGGCGTGGACCTCGACAACCGCACCGCCATTTTTATTTCGCGCTGGGATTTCGCCCTGGGTTGGGAATCCAACCAGTGTGACAGTTGGGGTTACGTGGACACGGATGCCCGCAAGATCGGCGCCAATCTCGTGAGCTACGTCACCGCCATGCGCGACGCTGGTCGCAGCGTCGGCAAGAGCGTGGAACTCGTCAATGCCGACAAAAAGACCGCGGGCAAATTCCGCGTCGGCCAGATCATCCATGACGGCCCGTGGAAAACCCGCGCCACCGCCTTCCCGATGCTGCTCAACCAGTTTCACACCTCCACCGGCACCCCGGTCTCGTTTGAACTGCGCGACGTCAGCCTCACCGACGCGGCCATTTATGAAATGCCGTTCCTTTATATGACCGGCACCACGGATTTTGCGTTGAGCGAGGCGGAGATCGCCGCTTTGCGCCGGTTCCTCAACAACGGTGGCGTGCTCCTGGTGGAAGCGGGCGAAGGGCGTCGGACCTTCGACGCGTCTTTCCGCCAGCAGATCGCCAAAGTGCTCCCCGGCAAAACGCTTGCCGCGCTGCCTGCCGGGCACGAGATTTTCACAAAACCTCTGAATGCGGGCGTGGTCAAGGCGCGTCCGGCATTGGCCGTGCAGCATGAGAACCAGATCGAGATGGCGCCCGAGATGTTCGGCATCGAACTCAACGGCACGCTTTCCGTCATTTACACGCCGAATGATTTGAGCGCCGGCTGGGAAAATGCGCTGGCTCCTTACGCGCTCGGCTACGAGTCCAAGGATGCCACCGCGCTGGGCGTCAACGTTCTCTATTACGCAGTGACGCACTAGGGCGTGCTCTTTCAGAATGAATCAGGAATCCAGGAAACCAGGAAATCAATGGAGATATCTCTCAAAACTTTCCCCGTCATCTATTGCCAGCTTCCTGATTTTTAATTCGTGAACCTCTCCAGCCTGCGCGTGAAAACTGCTGTTGCGCTTCTCCTCTCCGCCGCTTGCGTCGCCCAGGCCGCCCCGCCAGACCTCTGGCCGCTGGCAGCCAAAGCCCCGGCGGATTTGAAAACAGATACCGCCGCGCTCAACTCAACCCCCATTCCGGCCGAGTTGAAGCCGGCGGCGCAATTCCAAAAACTCTTCCTGAAAATCCTCGCCACCACGGCAGCCAAAGCGCAGATGGTCGAGCCGACTTGGGTCAGCGAGTTGCGTCCGTTCATCGCGGCGGATCGTGAAAACGACCCGGTCGCACACGGGACCGCCGAGGTCGCCCGCGCCTGGCTTGCGCGGGCGCAGATGCGGCAGATCGATCTGGTGCTGCACCAATATTACCGTGAGAACGTCCGGTTTCCCGACCAACTCGCTTTTATCGAATCCAGCCTGCCCGAGCCGTTGCGGCTCGATCCCTGGGGCCAGCCGTGGGCTTACAAGGCGCATGCTCCGCAAGGGTTCGAAAAACTCACCGGCCAGCGGTATCAACTCGGGCCCGCCCATCTCCCGGACCTCGGCCCCTGCCATACTCCGGCCGCTCTGCCCGGATGGAGCTTGGCCGTGCGCCATCTCGGCGACAAACGCGTCTTGGAAATCCGCACCGGTTCCACCACGGCCACCCTTCAACCCGGCGGCAAGACCGGCGTGTATACTCTCCTCTATCTTGGGGATCGCTGGGCCCTCCTGGCCGGGCCCGATCAGCTTTTCGCCGTCACTTTCTAAAATTTCAGACAGGTTCCTCCCACCATGCCCGGCATTGCCGATTTCCTCACTCCTGAAGCCATGCGCAAGCTCGAGTCGCTTGTGATTCGCTCGCGCTACATCGTCGAGGGCTTCCGCGCGGGCTCCCATGCCAGCCCCCTCAAAGGGGCGAGCGTGGAATTTGCCGATCACCGCCAATACGTCAAAGGCGACAACCTGCGCAACCTCGACTGGAAAGTCTTCGGGCGCACCGAGCGCTACTACGTCAAACAATTCGAGGAGGAAACCAACCTGCGTGTCCACGTCATCATCGACGGCTCGGGCTCGATGGGCTACCGCTCGGGAGAGCGCCCCTCCAAATATGAGTATGCCTGCCGCGTGGCCGCCTCCATTGGCTATCTCGTCAGCAAACAGCAGGATTCGCTCGGCCTCACCATCTACGACAATGAACTGCGCGAGGAAGTCCCCGCGCGCGGCGGCATGCGCCATTTCCGCCTGATTCTGGAGCGCCTCGCCGGGCACCAACCCGAGGGCCACACCGACACCGGCCGCGCGCTGCACGCCTTGGCAGAACGCTCTTTCCGGCGTGGCATGATCGTTATCATGTCCGATCTTTTTGACGATCCCGAGGCTGTCTTTCGGGCCGTCGCGCATTTCCGCAAAAAGATGCACGATGTGATCCTGCTTCAAATTCTCGACCCGGCGGAGTTGGAACTTTCGTTCGACCGCGTCGCGGAATTTATCGACATGGAAACCGGCGAAAAGCTGGAGATCGACCCTGCCCTCGCGCGGGTCGCCTATAAGGAGGAACTGCAAAAAGCCATCGATCAATGCCGGGAGAAATGCGCCGTCATGAACGTCGATTACCGCCTCGTCTCCACCGCCGAAAATTTTGAGGACTTCATCCACCATTATCTCGCCGACCGGAGGCGGATGTCGCTATGACACAAAAATATTTTCACGCAAAGACGCAAAGGCGCAAAGGAATCCTCCTCGTTCCCAATCTCCAGATTGGGAACGCGCTTGTCTTCGAAGCTCCAGCTTCGTCCCGTGTGGATGCGATCCGGGTAGACCGATCCAAACCGGCGCGGGAGCACAATCCGCAGTCACTCTTACCTTTAGTAATTTCTTAAATGTCTTTCCTTGCTTCCTGGATGCTCTACGGGCTCGGCGCGCTTTCGCTGCCGATCCTGATTCATTTGTGGCACCGTCGCCGCGTGGTGGAAGTGCCGTTTAGCACGTTGCGGTTTTTGAAAGCCATCGCCGCGCGCACGAGCCGCAGTTCCAAAGTCGAAAACCTGCTCCTGCTGCTGCTGCGTTGCTTGCTTTTCATCCTGGCGATCTGCGCCGCCGCCCGCCCGGTGATGCTCGCTCGAACAGCCCACCTTTTCGGCGGCGAAGTCCCGCGCACGGTCGTGCTTGTCATTGATAACTCGACCAGCATGGGCTACCGGGCCACTGGCCAAGCCCGGCTCGATGCGGCCAAAACCTGCGCTCTGGCCGTCTTTGACGATCTCAAACAAGGCGACCGCGTCGCCGTCATCGCCGCCGGAGATCGCGCGGAATTGCTCGTGGCCGAACCGACCATCGACCGCGCCGTGGCCCGCAAAGCCGTGGAAGGCATCCGACTCACTCACACCCGCAGCGATTTCGCGGTGGCCTTGCGCGAAGCGGGCAAAATCGCCTCCCGAACCGAACGCGGCATCCGGCAGATCTTTTTCTTTACGGACAGCCAGGAAACCGGCTGGCGCTCTGCCATCTCCAATCCCGCCGCCGTGTTCGACACCGCTTGGAAACAAGCCGAGCCGCAATTCGTCGTCGTCCGTCCCGATGATGCAGGAGCGCTCAATGCCTGTGTGAAACAAGTCACCATCTCCTCCCCTTTCCTGGCCCCAGGCTCCACCGTGCGCGGCTTGGCGACTGTGGAAAATTTTTCGCCCACACCGCTGCACGATCTGGTGAAAATCTCCATCGGCAACGAGCGCGTGGCGCAACGCTCCGCGGATGTCCCGCCGGGAACCGCCATCGAGATTCCGTTTGAATTCCAGGCTCCCTTTGTCACCGGACGTTGGGCGCGCGGCACCGCCACCCTTTCCGGCGACAGCCTCCCGGACGACGACGCGTTCTATTTCACCCTGCCGGTATATCAACCGCCGCGCGTGACCGTTGCGGAGGGAACCTCCCTTGGACCCGAACGGCTGCGGCCGGGATTTTACCTGCGCAAAGCGCTTGTAGCGGGGACGGAGAACGCGACGCAGGTCCGCTCCATCGCAGCCCGACA
>CAIYQA010000304.1 GCA_903928175.1 uncultured Spartobacteria bacterium
ACTGCAAGTAATTACTGGTGGCAACTCTCGCAAACAGTTAACATCAGTACCCAACTGTCCGAAAAGCGCGACATCACAGTGTCCGGAGTCGGCAGTGTAGAGGTGGGAAAAATGCGGATTGACGACATCGCTCCCGCTGTCGAGGCATCTTCAAAAAATGCCTCGTCAGCAGAATTTGTGTGACGAAGGAGGTTCCGGAAGTGCCCCAAGTGTATGATAAAGAACGAGTTTGAGCACGATGAAGGAGCGGTGGCCAAAGCTACGCGCAAGCTCAACTCGCGCTTTGTTGTTCATACCCTCGACCACGCCACTGTTATATTGGCGTTTCGCCCTGAAGTAGTTGAGCAGAAGTTCCTCATGACTGCGCAGCATTCTGGCAACCTTGCGCATGGGTTCAAGGCGCGAGCGCAGGGCTCGGGATGTCCACGCGCGGAGATATGCTGCAGCCCAGGTGGGACTGCGGTATTGCCAGAACTTGCGGAAGCTTTCCTTGAGTTCCCAGGCGCGGGAGGTCGCCCCCAGGGAACCGAGGACGGCCTTGAGTTTCTCCCGTGCCTTGCCGCGCACGCGGGTGCCGCGCTTGAGCAGGAGGAAGCGTCCGCCCTTTGCCCTGGCTCTGGCCGCCTTGTCACGCAAGCGGGACTGCTCGCCGCGCCGCACGGTGTCAACCGCCAGATTGAGATGTTGGACAATGTGAAAAGGGTCAAGCACGTTGAGCGCCCAACCGGCCTGTCGTGCGATCTCCTTCAGATAGGGTTTCCACATGTCCGAACAGATCACGCGCAGGCCGGCGAGGAAGCCGTCGCACTGCTGCTCCAGAAACGTGATGCCCGCCTTGATCGTCGCCTCCTTGCGCTTGTGGCCGATCCAGAGCAAGCGACGCACGCCCGCGTCAATTTGATAGATGAGGGTCACGAAGTTCTCGCTCTTCTTCCCACGGCCCCAATGGAGTTCGTCGATGCCAAGGGCCGTGACGCCTGTGAGTACGCGGTTTTCCAGCCCCCACTCCACCACCCATTCCACCGAGCGGCGCACCGCCTCCCAACTGGTTTGAAATACCGCGGCGGTCTCCTTCCAGGAAAGCCGCCGCGCCCAGCGGGCGAGGAAAAGCATGTAGGCGGAGGCATAGGGACTCTTGCCGCGGTTCCAGGGCATGGCCTCGACTGTCGCACCACCCTGCGGACATATCACCCGGCAAGGCGTGTAACGCAGGATGACGGGAAAGCCCCAGAGCGGCACGAAATGCCAATGGCGTTGGCCCAGATAGTCGTGGATGCGTCCGGGCTTGCCGCAACAGGAACAGCGCCGCTTGAAGCGCGGATCGGCGGCAAGCACTGCCTCAATGTGGGTGTGGCCGGGGTCGCCGACGAGGCGGACCGATTTGACGATAAAGCCGGCAAGGTCTTGCACGCGGCGCAGGAGTGTTTTAAGTTGGAGTTGAATGGCGGTTGCGAGGTTGTTCTGGATGTTCGCACTACCAATCAAGCCCCGTGGCCGCCATTCGCAAGCCCGAAGGGTTTTGGTGACAAAACCCATAACAAGCTCTTTGCGGCACCCGCAGTGCCGGTCAAGCGGGCGGGCGATATAAATCCGGGCGGAAACTCCGCATACCTTCAAGACTCGAACTTTATGCCGTCCGCCCGCTTGACCGGTGCGAGGATGTCGCTACACGGCGAACTCACGAACACACGCGCGCACCCTCAAAATCAACCCGAATTGTACCGACGAACCGATATTTCATTGGCAGTATCCGCTGTGATCAGGTCCGTTGCTGTCGCAAAAATGCCCATATCGATCAATCCCCGGAGAATCTCGTATCCCTTGATTCCGATGATATCCGCAAGTGCGCAAATTTGGATAGAGTCGCTACGCAAGCGAATTTCACGCCCAGGCTCAATCTCGTCTGGAAATTCACCGTTCTCTCCAGGGGTAGGCGAGTCGGATTCCTCAAATGCCTCCGCGTCGCTATCTTCGGCTTCCGACGATTTTCCCACCTCGTCACTTGACTCAGGAATCAGCTCTACCTTCCGCTCCTGCCGCGACATGGGGGACTGATCAAATTCAGAAAATGGCCCAGCCAATTCACTCTCTGGTGCACGAAATGGCGCAGTCTCAGCAATTGCGCCAGCCAAGACACGGAGTGTCCAGACGATGCGATCGCCGGGAATTCGAGCCCCGATAGGCGGCAATGGTATTGTCTTCGAACCACTCCTCTGGACTGCCGGCGGCGTCCTGAAGACATGGGGAGGCAACCGCAGTGCGGGCGGAGGACAAGGAACCTGAAATGGCGGTCCACTTGCAGAGGAGGTGTGAGCGCTAATGGTCATGGCTGGCCTCCGCCTTGTCGCCGCTCGTGGATTCAATGGGATCGGCGGTAATACCCAAGCGCGTTAGCCGCATCTCAATCCGCCTCGCGCTTGGATCATTGCGGCGGAATGCTTCAGGATTAGGTTTCGATTCTGGGATTGGAAGAATGGTCTGACCTGCGGAATAGCAGCGAATTTTGATCTTCTTCAGGATCTGCCTCTCGCCAATTGGCTCTCTTGCGTCTGCAAACACTTCCCACTCCCGCTTAAGAGCGAGAGCGCGCAGGAGCCCGAGGTCATTGTTGGAACCGGCACTTAGTGCACGAGAAACGCCAAAGTCTCCGGCAAGTAGCTCGGGAAGTCTCTTGTCCAAATTGCCAGAGTTCGTGAGAGGTACTCCATCGGTGTGCCCGATGATCTCCAGTGTATCTACACGCTTCTGACGCATTATGATCTCCGCGGCGAGGCGTTGGAATGGGGCCTCCTTGTCGCCATCCCTTTCGATTAGCGCATGGGAAAATTTGGGCTTGATTGCCGGACTACCCGAATCAAACCGGAACTCCTCTCTCCTCTCGTCAATCACGACATTCACATTGTTCTCCCGCAGCTGCCGTTCGAGTTCTTTGATCGTGCGTTGAAGCTCTGCGACGGATTGCATTCCTGGTTTCGGCTTTAACTCATCCAGCTTCCGCTCAAGTTCCGCTACCCTCTTCTCCAGATTCTTGATCCTTTCCTTGAGTGCCCTATTCTCATCTTGAAGCCCCGTTGGGTCATTTATCGCTGAAATTTTCTTGAGTTCACGGATCCGTTCGACTGCCGTATTACATGTATCCGTAAGATCTCGAATCGCCTGATCCGCGTTTCGGTATTTAACTACTTCGAGACCCAGTTCCACTCGAAGTAGATTCAGCGGGTCAAGCATGTGGACGAAATCCTTACCCACGGCTATCTTTACAGGATCAGGACCGGCGATGTTATTCTTTGGCAGCAGTAGGAAGAATACGGCGGCGAGAATTGCGATGGTGATGATGAACAATGTGATGAAAAGATCAGTCACGCTTGGCCAGTATCCCGGAGACGAGGTTTCATCATCGTGGTCAAACATGGATTCGAAGGCTCCTATGATTTTCTACCAGAAAAGGCATGTCGGATCTTTGACCACATCCCCCTGGTAGGAGGATCAGTGTCTATGCGTGATTCTATTTTAGCTGGCTCCTGCCCGTCTTGACTCAGCGCTGGAATATTCGGCTGGCC
>CAIYQA010000305.1 GCA_903928175.1 uncultured Spartobacteria bacterium
CCTGTTTGCCACCGCTCCACACTCGCAAAGCCACACCGGTCAAGGCGCCCGCGCCCAGAACGCGCCCCAGGCGCACAAGGAATTCTCGGCGCGTAGGCTTCATTGTGAGGCGCGCGGAATTTCCCAGGAGGAAGGTTGCACAAAACCGCCGCCGCTCATGGAAGAAGGCAATGCATTCCTGGAGAGTTCAAGCAAAGCGCGCTGCACGCGGTACGCGTCATTCCGCGAGACCCGATGGAGGTCGATCATGAAGCTCGTTAATGGAATTTCCTCTGTTTTCCCGAGGACGCGAAATGCATCGGGCGTGGTGACATCCACCGCGCAATCCGCCGTCAACGCATAGTTGCTGATGACGGCGGCATCCACGCTGCCTTTCATCAACAAGTCCAGGCACTCCAGGCAGCTTGCTTTTTCCACCAGCTTGTCTGCCGGGATTTTGATTCCCTGCTGTTGAAAAAGCGCGAGTGCGCCTTGATGCTTTTCATAGGCGTCGGATTGTCCATACGCAACGCGATGACCCGCAACTTGCCCCAGGTCTTTGAGCGCAGAATTCTTTGGGACAATGACGATTCCCCACAGCCGGGTATTGCCCTGCGGGTCTTGCAAATCCGCCACGCGCAGCATCTGCTCACTGCGTCCCCCCGGATGTCTGAAGACGAGCCACGGCTTGCACAAGATTGCATCAAATTTTTCCGCGAGGAAGGCTCGGTTCAAATCGTAGGGTTCAAGAAAATACACCAATTCGAGCTCGATGTTGTATGTTTCCTTGAGCTTGCGGCAAAACTCGGCGTACTGGCGCGTGGCGATGGCCGCTATGCAACTACAGGAACTATCCTTGCAGTAAATGTCATTGACTCCCACGAGCATCTTGAGCGGTGCATTGCCCGGCTGCAGTGCTTGTGCTTCCTGAGGCAATAGGGCGGTTTCCCTCCCGGCCATGGGGGGTGCTGCCAAGGCCCCCCCTGTCGCAAAGAGGCACAGAAACCACGCCAGCAGCTTGGGAATATTCATGCGAGCTTCTACAATTTTGGCGTGTATTGGAGAATGAAATGCTCGCCCATGTTGACGCCAAGATAAACCCGACCATGGGAATCCGCAGCGAGCGAAACCCGGTTGCAACCCTTCACGAGTTCCTGCAGGTCACTGAACTGGGAAAGCAATCTGCCGTGGGGGGTATAAATTTTCACTTGTGAGGGGTCCTTCTGTGCCACCACCAGATTGCCATCCGGTAATACCGCCGCGCTGACGGGATTGCAGCACCCTTGGAACGAGGCGGCATCCTCCCCGCGCTTGCCGAAGGAGGAATGGAGGTTGCCAGTGCGACTGTAGCGTTCCAGCTGGAAAGCTCCCAAATTGGTGACGAGCACATCCTCGTTTTTCGGATCGACTGCAAAATCCAGAATGCCGCAGCAAAGGCGCAGGTTCTTGCCGAAGGAAACTTTTGCATTGATGACATCCGACAGGTTTTCCAATTTTAATTCGCCGATCAGGACGCCATCCCAAGTAAATTTTTTACACAGCGCTCCCACAGGAACTTCGTTTGTGTATTTGCGCCCATTGTAGGTCATTTCCTTTGGCTGGGTTTTGCGTGAGAAGACGTAAATGGTTTGCCCCTCAACAGCCACGGCGGTGATAATGCCAAAGCCGGAATCAAAACTGCGCACGCTCTGTTCCTTGGCCGGATCGTAAATGAGCACCTTGTTTGCCGATGCCACGACCAGGAAATCGTCTTTGCCTATAGCCAGGGATGATATGGCTGGGAGGTGATCGGATTTGCCATAAGACTTTCCAGAAACATAAAGTGGATCATTTGCCGCATGACTGATTGTCGATTGGATGAGGCAAGTTATGATAGCTGTCAAAGAAAAGAATTTCTTCATAAGTTTCTTTCTGTCTTGAGGAATTGTGAGGAGGGGGTGAATAACGAATCGAGCCGCACAAAGTTATGATTCAAGATGAATCCCTGTCAAGAGTTTTGTTTAAGGCTCCCTGTTCCAAAACGGCCGCTTGATTGGCTTGGAGCGGTTTCGGTTTTATTGTAAACCCTCAAACCGAAAACGCTTTAATGGCACTTCTCTGCCGGCTGCTTCTGCGGTGGGGCGACCAGGTGGTTGAGTTCGCGAATGAAGCGCGTGTTCTCTTCCATCGTGCCGACGGTAACGCGAATCCACTCGGGCAATCCGTACGCGACCATATCGCGGATGATGACTCCGTGTTGCTGGAGCGCCTGGAAAATGGCCCTGCCGTCACCGACTTTCACCAGCACGAAATTTCCGAAGCTGGGAACGTATTTGAGCCCGAGCGAGGCGAAGCAGCGCTGTAAATAATCGCGGCCCTCCTTGTTGAGTTCGCGGGTGGCCCGCTGGTGATCCTCATCCAGCAAGCCCGCCAGCGCTCCCGCTTGCGCGATGCCGCTGGTGTTGAACGGCTCGCGCGTTTTCTGAAGCACTTCCACCAACTCGGCGTTCGCGAGACCGTAGCCGATCCGCAAATTGGCGAGGCCCTGGATTTTTGAAAAGGTGCGCGTGACCAGGACATTCGGGCGACCCGCGCGGACAAATTGGAGAGTGTCCGAGGGCTCGTCGAGGAACTCCTGGTAAGCTTCGTCAAAAACAATCACCACGTTTTCGGGCACACGCGCAACGAACCGGTCGATCGCCGCCTGTGAAACAAGGGTGCCGGTTGGGTTGTTGGGGTTGGCCACAAAAATCGCCTTGGTGCGCGGCGTGATGGCGGCAGCCATCGCGTCGAGGTCGTGCGCGAAATGCGGGTCTTCGACTTCAAGCGTGGTTGCGCCGAAAAGCTGGGCCATCACCTTGTAAATGACAAAGGCGTGCCTTGAGACGATGATCTCGTCTCCGGGCTGGAGGAAAGCGTGTCCGACGAATTCGATGATCTCGCTGGAGCCGTTGCCGAGAATGACATTGGTGCGCTGGAGATTGAATTTTTGCGCAATCGCCTCGCGCAGGTAATAGCCGCCGCCGTCCGGGTAGATGTGGGATTTTTCCAATGCGGCGCGCATCGCTTCGAGCGCCTTGGGGGAGGGGCCGAGCGGGTTTTCATTCGAGGCGAGCTTGATGATTTCCGACGGGTCCAGCCCGAGTTCGCGCGCAACATCCTCCACCGGCTTGCCCGGTTCGTAGGCCACGAGATCGCGCAATTGCGGGTTAGCGAAGTTCCAGATTGACATAGGGCTGAATATTTTAGTGATCCTGCGGGAGACTGCAAGGCGGATAAAGTGGGTGCGGCGTCCCGCCCATGCGAACTTCCAATCCTCAGCAGCCAAAGGCCGTCAATCAAGCTCAACGCGTCTGCCCCACTCACCGCACGAGCAGGGAGGCGGATGGGCGCTTGCTCTCACCCAACGGTGCTGATTCGCTTCTGTCGGTGGCGTTACTGATTGCGCTTCAACCACTGGAGTGCGCCGCAGAATGGGGCGATGGCCCCGGCGAGGCGGATGTGGTTTTTGCGGCGGCGGATTTCCGCAGGCGACATCACCGGGATGGGGCCGGCAAAAAGGTCCATGAACCGGAAACTCATCAGCGCCTCAGGGGTTTTGCCGCGAAGGGCTTCCCGCAAAACCGTGTCCACCCACGGCTTGGGGCTGCCGCAGGCGTGCAGCATGAACTCGTAAGGCTGTTTCCAGCCCATCGCTTCCCAGCCCATCGGGCTGATGTTCATTCCTTCAAGGTCGGCTGCGACATTGAGCGCATCCTGGTCCCGCAGCCAGAACGGGTAAGCCCTTCGCTGCTTGTATTCAGCCGCTCCGCCAAGGCCCATCGGTAAATGCAGGATATCCTCGGGTTCGATCAACTCATGAATTTTCTTCCATACTTCCAAAAATCCAATGTCCCTGCGTGCCACTCCCAGGAAGCCGCCATTGAAATAGTAATCGTTGGCTGTGCCTGCAAACTTCATCCCGTGCCGTTCGAAATAGCGGTGCCACGCCCTGCGGATCGGGTTTTTCTGGGGCATGGGGAAGTTCCCGTCAATCACAACAGCGACGCCTTCATCGGCCCATTGCTCAAAGAAACTCCAGGAAGCCAGGCATACAATATCCGGGTCGAAATAAAAGATTTGCTCCACCTCGCTGAATTTTTCGAGCACCTCAAGCATCAAATCGGGTTTCAAGTTCGTCAGGTGCCAGGTGGAGGTCATGGGAACGAACGTGATGGAGATACTCTCCGTGACTTGCGCAAGCGTATGCCCCTCCTTGTTTTTATGCGGATTCAAAAGCCCGGTCCAAGGCGGGAGATCGCCGCGATAGCCTGCAAAAACCGTTCCACAGAAACCCACCTTGCAAAGCGAGTTCACCAACGCTCCCACTCCGTAGTGATAGTTGCCCTCAAAGAGTGTGCAAATCGCGGATTTCATCATTTCCTCATAATGAACTGCCTATAATCCGTCAACAGAAGAAGAGAGGCGCTCCGAGACAATAAACAGATTCCGGTCGCAGAGCGGGAGCGCGCAAGTGATTTTAAGCCCCGGTTTCCTGCTGGGAGCTGGGATGTGCTGATGTGCCAGAGGAAATTTGCAACCTGATTCCAGGCTTTCGGATTGAACTCCTCGCGGCGGCGGGTGTATGAACTCTTTCATGCCTGGCGTACGCGATCCCAACAAAAACTTGGCCTCCTTTTGGATGCACAAAGATATTTATACCGCTTTGGGGATCGTCACCAAAATCAGCGGCACCACGCTCACGCGCTTTATTCTCGAAGCGTTGGCTGAAAAAATGGAGTTCACGCTGGACGCAAACGGTCAACCCGTGGACCTCGACCTCGATGCGCTGGCGCGCAAAGCGTTCGAGCAACGCAAACGGCCCGTGCGCCGGAAAAAAAGCGCCTAAGCCAGGAAGCGGAACAAGGATGGGCTAAAACGGGCTCAAACCCAGAAAAAGCCACATCCGATATCCCTCTATCATGAGGTAATTGCGCTCTCTTGTGTGCTGTTATACCAGTCCAGTTTTCGCGTGACGAACATGACTGAGGCGATCGCCACGAACAGTATCGCAGTACCAAAAATCATGGAGTAATCTTGCAATTGCGTCATGAGGTAAAAGTATGCCTGAAGGACGCCGAGTAGAGCCGAAATTATAAGCGTTTTCCGTCCGTTCTTGAGCACGGAGTGCGTGTACAGCGAGATCATCGCCCATGCCGCAAATGCAGATGCCGCATACGACCAGCGGAAGGAGAAAAACTCTGATAGGGCAAGAATGCCGAGGTAAAAAACGCAAATCGCCGCGCCAACTAGAATGTATTGAAAAGGATGAATTTTGAGTTTGGCCATTACTTCGAATAAAAAGAATGCCGTGAACATCAACAGGATGAAAAGAGTCGCGTATTTAACGGTGCGCTCTGTTTGGCGATAGTTGTCAACTGGCGCAAGGAATTTGATACCAAAAGTGCTGGATGAGAGGGATTCTACGGTTTGGTTTTGAGTCCATTGCTGCGGGTAATTACGGCCGTAGTAGGAAAGATTCCAAGAAGCAGTAAAGCCGTCCGTCCGGACATCGCGCGCGGAGGGTAGAAATTTGCCATAAAAAGAGGGGTCTGGCCACGGCGAGGATACCCGCACTTTGGTTTCCGTGCCGACGGGCGCAAAGCCCAGGGTTTCACTCCCGTTGAAGGAGAGCGTAAAAGAAAACGTGTACGGCGTTGAAGGTTGGTTCACTGGGTTCAATCCTTTGAGTGGCGCGTGGATGCCGCTCGGGTTTCCCGAGATGTCGCTGCCCGGCAGGAATGTGGATGTCTGGCCGCCAAATTGCAGGGGAATCCTTTCGGAGGCACCTCGCAAGTCGCTCACCCTCATGCACAATTGCGCTTCCTCCCAGCGGACATCCTTCGGGTCAATTTTCAGATCTGCGAATCCCGAGAAGTCGAATGCGCCGGAGAATGCGCACCGGCCCTGATAAACAATTGCTTCGTAAATGCCGCGATGCAATTTTTTGGGTTCCACAGTTCCGAGGATTTCAAGATTCCGCGGCAGGAGAAATGCATAACTAATGGACGTTTTCTCCACTTCCACGGTTTGCATTTTGCCGTCGATTGCTTTTTGCTCGGCGACTTTGGTGCGAAGCGCGTATGGCAGCTTGAGGATGGGTCCGATGAGTTCCTGTGAAGCACCCCATGTCGCGTTGATTTCCTGAACCGCGTCATTGCGACGTCTCAACCGGTCTCCCATCTGGGACTCAACCATCGCGAGCGGAATTAACATCAGAAGAAATAAAAACCCGATGACCGCGAGCTTAAAGAGGATCGAAAAACGGCTCAGAAAACGCTGCAAGGTGGGGAGGAGGGCAGTATCAGACATGACGGCATCTTCTCCCGAAAACAAATAAGAGTCAATATGAGGGGTGGACCGCTCAAATCCGGTCTTTTGCTCATGCAAAACCAAGCTCCGAATCGTCAACCCTGCGAATCTGCAAGTTTGTCATGCGGAGCGCTCATCCCAGCATGGCACTTTTCATTCTCCTGCGCATACTGATCGCGCATTCAAAGCCGATCTATGATTCCGGAACTGTTCAACATCCTCCTCCCGCGCATTACCCCCGGAGTGCTGGAGGTGGTTTATAGCCATCTGACCGACGAGCAAATCGGACTCTTGCTCGTCAAACTCATCAACCCCTACATCATATTATCGCAGCAGGAGGAAGCCAAGCTGCGCGGGGTCAACCGCAAAACACTCCGGGGGATGAAAGCCCGCGGGGAGGTTTCTTCGCAACGGGGGAGCGAAAATGGTGTCAACCAGGAAGAAGCTCCAAATTGCCCCAAATCCGCACCAGAACGCCCCAAAAATGCCCAGACCGGGCGGGGAATTCCAAAGCCGTTGTAAAAAATGCCCCCGAGCGACCGGAAGGAACCGGTTTTGCTCGATAAACTCAACAAGGAAGTAACTATGTTTCTCTCAGCTATTGCCCGAGGCCGCTTTCCGGCCACAGGGGTTCACTGCGTTTTGTCTTTTGGCGTAAAAGAACCCACCGCGACGCGGATCGGGGGAAGGGAAGGGCGCGTATGAAAAACCGCCTCACGCTCACAGCCTCACAAGCCGCAGTGCTGGCCCGTTTGATCCGCATTCAGTTGGAGGCTTATGACGAAGCGGTTGGCTCCCACGGCCGCCGGATGGAAATGGAACCGCTGAACGGCGGCGACCTGGATCTTTTGGAGCCGTTACTGCGATTATTGGAAGGGGGAAAAGAGGGGGCGTGATTCAAAGTGGGTGAGGTGCAGAGCGATTCGTCCGGGGAGCGCAGCCGTCCCGGCTGCTGGTTTCGGCGTC
>CAIYQA010000306.1 GCA_903928175.1 uncultured Spartobacteria bacterium
CTAAGAAAAACAATCAGGAAACCAGGAAAGCAGGAAAGGAATTTTGGGTTGTTGATATATGAAAATTATTTTTGTCATTTCCTGGCTTCCTGGCTTCCTGATTCAAATCTCCTTCCCTCGTAATGCACAGCTACCACATTGACCACCTGCAATTTCTTGAAACCGAAGCCATCCATGTGATGCGCGAGGTGGCGGCGGAATTTGAGCGCCCCGCGCTGCTTTTTTCCGGCGGCAAAGACTCCATCTGCCTCCTGCGCCTGGCGGAGAAAGCGTTCCGCCCCTCCGCGATCCCGATGCCGTTCCTGAACATCGACACGGGGCACCATTTCCCCGAGCTGAACGCCTTCCGCGACCGCCGGGCCAAGCAACTCGGCGCGAAACTCCTCGTCCGCACGGTGGAAGATGCCATCGCGCAAGGCATCGCCATTCCCGCGCCGGGCGAGGTGAGCCGCAACCGGCTGCAAATCCCCACACTCCTGGCCGCCATCGACGAGTTCCGGTTCGACTGCTGCATCGGCGGTGCGCGGCGCGACGAGGAGAAAGCCCGCGCCAAAGAGCGCTTCTTCAGCTTCCGCGACGGCTTCGGCCAGTGGGACCCCAAGAACCAGCGCCCGGAAATCTGGAACCTTTACAACACGCGCGTCAATCCCGGCGAAAGCATGCGCGCCTTTCCGCTCAGCAACTGGACGGAGATGGACGTGTGGGAATATATCCGCCAGGAGCAACTGGAAGTCCCCGGCATCTACTTCAGCCATTCGCGCTGCTGTGTGCGCAGGCACGGCCAATGGCTGCCCGTCACGGAATTGCTGCCGCCCAAACCCGGCGAGCAGGTCGAGGAACTTGTGGTCCGCGTCCGCACCATTGGCGACATCATCAGCACCGGTTGTGTCGAATCGCCCGCCGCCACCGTGGATGACATCCTCGCCGAAATCGCTGCCGCCCGCGTGACCGAGCGCGGGAGCCGCGCCGACGACAAGTCCTCCGAGGCCGCCATGGAGGACCGCAAGAAAGCAGGATATTTCTAAGTATTACCATAAATTCCGCAGAGCACCGCAACTTTCCAAGATTTTTCCACCATGCCCCATTCCGCTCCTCATCCCGTCGATCTCCTGCGCCTGAACACCTGCGGCAGCGTCGATGACGGCAAATCCACCCTCATCGGGCGCCTCCTCTACGACTCCAAGTCGCTCATGGAAGACCAGATCGAAGCGCTGGAACGCTCCGCCGACATCACCGGCGGCGGGCAGATCAACCTGGCCAACCTCACCGACGGCCTGCGCGCCGAGCGCGAACAGGGCATCACCATCGACGTCGCCTACCGCTACTTCGCCACGCCGCGCCGCAAATTCATTATCGCGGATACGCCCGGGCATATTCAATACACGCGCAACATGGTCACGGGCGCCTCCACGGCCAACCTCTCCATCGTGCTCGTGGACGCGCGCCAGGGGGTCATTGAGCAGAGCCGCCGCCACACCTGCATCGCCTCGCTGCTGCGCATTCCGCACCTCGTGGTGGCCGTCAACAAGATGGACCTTGTGGATTGGAGCGAAGAACGCTTTTTGGAAATCCGCGACCAGTTTGAGGAATTTCTGCCGCGCCTGGACATGAAGGACGGGAAGTTTATCCCCATGAGCGCGCTCGACGGCGACAACGTCGTGACGCCCTCTGCCCGCATGCCGTGGTATGGCGGCCCGACGTTGCTCGATCACCTCGAAACCGTCCACATCGGCAGCGACCGGACCTTGGATGGCTTCCGGCTTCCCGTGCAATGGGTCAACCGCCCGAGCAATCCCACCGATCCGCAATTGCACGACTTCCGGGGCTTCAGCGGCCAGATTGCCGGGGGCATTGCGCGCGTGGGCAAAAAGGTGATCCTTCTGCCCAGCCGCCTTTGCTCCACCATTAAGGAAATTCACACCGCCTCAGGTCCCGCCGCCGAAGCCTTCAGCCCGCAATCGGTCACGCTCGTTTTGGAAGATGACATCGACATTAGCCGGGGCGACCTGATTGCCGGAATGAACACTCCTCCCGGCTCCAGCACCGAACTCCAGGCGAACATCTGCTGGATGCACCCGCGCCCGCTGCAAGCAGGCCGCAAATACCTGCTCAAGCACACCACGCAAACCGTGCAGGCCATCGTCACCTCCATCGAACACCGGCTCAACTTCACCGATCTCGAAGCGGAGTCCACCCCCGCGGAACTCGGCCTCAACGACATCGGCGAAATCCGGCTCAAAACCTCCAAGCCGCTGCACTTCGACGGCTACGCCTCCAACCGCCTCACCGGATCATTCATCCTGATCGAACAAGGCACCAACGCCACGGCGGGAGCCGGAATGCTCTTCCCGCCCAAGGAACTCGTGAAGCCGGATTACGCCGACTTTGCCATCTGACCCCTGCGGGGGTGGCGGTGTATGACAGGATGAACAGGAGATTTTTTGGGTTCTGCTTAATTCACGCCGTTGCGAGCGGCGGAGCTTCACTGTTTTTTGACAGGATTAACAAGATTAACATGATTTACAGGATTTTTTGGAGGGGAGATTTCACATGCTCACTGGCGCTCAGGCGCTGCGGACGCAATCCTGATAATCCTCAAAATCTTGTTAATCCTGTTTCAACTGCCAAGTGTGCCAGGTCTAAGCGGAAGCGGAATGAGGTCATTTCTCTAATGCGGCTTTTCGCGCGCAAGCCAGAAACTGTGCCGCGGCGGGGGAGAGCCCGCCATCGGGCCAGACGGCGCCAAGCACCAAAGGCTTGGGCGCCGGCGTAATCCGCTTCAGGCTCAAGCGCGGACCCGCCACACACGCCATCGATTCCGTCACCAACGCCACCCCGTCCCCGGCTTCCACCGCCGCAATCAGGCTTGAGACGCTGTCGTGTTCTTCCGCAATGCGGGGTTTGACCTTGACGGTGGAAAACCAGGCATCCAGCAGTTCATGGTAATCCGGGTACTCCGTATGATTGAAAGCGATCAACGGATGTTGCGCAATTTCGGCCAGTTTCAGCACCTTCCGGCGGGCGAGGGGATGCCCGGGCGCAACCGCCAGGCGGATGGGAAGGCGGGCGAGTTCCTCCCAATGCAGCCCACGCATCCCGGCAAGCCGGGCATGCACCATAAAGGCGATTTGCAATTTGCCATTCCGCAAACCCAGGAGCATTTCTTCCGTTGTTAAATCGTGCAGTTTCACGCGCGTGCCCGGCAGCTCGGACTGAAACGCGCGCAAAGCCTGCGGCAGAATGCGCACCGTCGGCGACATCGCGTACCCCACGTGAAGCTCTCCACCGCCCGCAGCGATGGCTCGCGCCGCCTTCACCGCCTCCTCCGCGCGTTGCAGCACGGCGCGCGATTCCGCGAGGAATACGCGGCCTGCCCCGGTCAGGCGCACCGATTTGGCGCTTCGCTCCAGCAGCAGGAACCCGAGTTCCTCCTCCAGGTCGCGGATTTGCCGACTTAACGCCGGTTGCGAGACGTGGAGCTTCAGCGCGGCGCGCGAGACATTCTCCTGCTCGGCGACGGCGACAAAATAGCGCAAATGGCGGAGTTCCATAGGTCCCTCAAGTATGCACAGAAGTTATGCTCAGGCAAGAAACATGGTCTTTCCCGGGAGGGCGGGGGATGTGGCATGTTGGACTCATGAAGATTCGTAAAGCAACCGAACGGGGCCACGCCAGCCACGGGTGGCTCGACACTTACCACACTTTCAGTTTCGCGGATTATTACGACCCGCACTGGATGGGTTTTCGCAGCCTGCGCGTCATCAACGACGACCTTGTGATGCCCGGCCTGGGTTTCGGAACCCATCCCCACCGCGACATGGAAATCGTGACTTACATCCTGAGCGGCTCGCTGGAACACAAGGATTCCATGGGCAATGGGCGGATCATCCAAACCGGCGAGGTCCAATACATGTCCGCGGGAACCGGAGTGCAGCACAGCGAGTTCAATCCCTCCAAGGACGAAGCGGTGCATCTGCTGCAAATCTGGATTCAGCCCGACCGCACCGGGCTGATGCCACGCTATGCGGAAAAATCTTTTGCGAACGCACCCACGGGCGTGTTTCACCTCGTCACCAGCAAGACGGGCCGCGACGACTCCATTGCCATCCATCAGGACGCCGACCTCTGGCTCGCAAAACTTGGCGCGGGCAAACGCGTTGCGCACCAACTCGCAATCGGTCGCCATGCCTGGGTTCACATCGCCGAGGGCGAGGTGACGCTGAACGGCGAAAAGCTCAGCGGTGGCGATGCGGCGGCAGTGGACGAGCCTGCCGTTCTCGAACTCGCCGCCTCGAAACCGTCGCAGGTGCTCCTCTTTGATCTCAACTAAAACCAGCAACACAGAACTGAAAGACACCTAATGAAAACACTCCAATTCCTCATCAAAACGGATTCCAGCGTTGGCCCGCTCATTGCACGGCTCGTGCTTGGCTTCGTCATGTTGCCGCACGGCTTGCAAAAGACGTTCGGCCTGTTTGGCGGCCACGGCTTCAGCGGCACCATGCAGTTTTTCACGGGCATGATGCATATCCCTGCGCCATTCGCGTTTCTCGCAATCGCCGCAGAATTTGCAGGCGCGCTCGGGTTGATTGCCGGGCTGTTCAGCCGTGTGGCCGCCTTTGGAATCGCCGCCGTGATGGCCGTCGCCATCGTTACAGTGCATGGCGCCAACGGTTTTTTCATGAACTGGCTTGGCCAACAAAAAGGGGAAGGGTTTGAATACCACCTCCTCGCCCTCGGCCTCGCGCTGGTCGTCATGGTTCAGGGCGCTGGCAAAGCTTCACTGGACGGGCTCATCGCCCAATCTCCCCAGGGTGCGGAGGAAGAAATTCGCACCCCCGCCTGGAAATGAACGCCACCATCGGTCATGTGCATTTGAAGGTGGCGGACTTGGAACGCGCGCTTGCTTTCTATCGTGACGTGCTCGGGTTCGAGCTTACGCAACGCTTCGGGAAACAAGCTGCCTTCCTGTCCACCGGCGGCTACCACCATCATCTTGGGCTCAATACCTGGGAGAGCGCAGGCGGTCAACCCCCTGCGCCTGGCACCACGGGCCTGTATCATGTCGCCCTGCTCTTTCCGTCGCGGGCGGAGTTGGCCGACGCCGTACGCCGCGTGTTGAAAGCGGGCATCCCGCTCGAAGGCGCGGCAGACCACGGCGTCAGCGAAGCCATCTATTTGAGAGACCCGGACGGCAACGGCGTGGAGTTGTATTGGGACAAACCCAAGGAACAATGGCCGCGCACCGCGAACGGGAACCTTTCCATGATCACGGTTCCGTTGGATTTGGAGCGGCTGCTGAGCGCGTAAATGATTACTTTCCACCGGGCCGCACCACCGCCAGCACGGACGGCGCTTCGCCAAAGACCCGTCGGGCCACGGCGCGGACGTCCTCCAGCGTGACGGCTTCGATGCGGGCGCGCAGGCGCGTGTATTCGTCGAAGCCAAGCCCGTACAGCTCGTCCAGAGCGCAGGCGTGGGCGAAAGCGTCGTTGCTTTGATTGCGCAGCGCCTCCTGGCCGAGTAGCTTCGCCTTCGAGCGCGCCAGTTCCTCGGCCGTAAGGCCATCGGTGGCGAGCGCGCGGATTTCATCCAGAAATTCGGCTTTGACGGCTTCAACCTTGGCCGGGTCGGTGCCGAGATAAAACACAAACGGCCCGGGAATGAGCCCCGCCACCTGGCTTGCGCCGACGAAGTAGGCGAGCCCCAGTTTTTCGCGGATGCGCACAAAAAACCGGGAGCCCAAGTCGCTGCACGCTTCCTCGATGAGTTCGAGCGCGTAGCGGTCGGGGCTGAACAGGTCGAGGCCGCGGAAGCCGACCATCACGATCGCCTGCTCCTTTTCCTTGAATTCCTCAACAGCTTGGGAGGCGGGGAGGGGAGCCGGTTGAGGCGGCTCGGTCAGCGCGGGCTGCCCGGCGGGGAGCCCGCCAAACGCCTTCTCCACGAGGTCCTTTACCGCGTCCGCGTTGACCGCGCCAAACACGGCGATCACCCCGTTGCGGCCCGCCACAAATTGCCGGTGAAAAGCGAGCAACTGTTCCCGGTCAAGCCCGGAGACGGTTTCGGGCGAACCGCTGGAGCGAAGTCCATACGGATGCCCCTCAAACAGGGTGCGGCGCATCAGGTTGCGCGCAATCGAAGTCGGCTCTTCCTCCTCGGCCTTAATGGAGGCGAGCTGCGCCTCTTTTTCGCGGGCGATGGCTTTTTGCGGGAATGTGGGATTTAGTAATACGTCAGCGAGAAGCTCCAATCCGGCGGCAAGATCCGGCTGCATCACCTTGACGGAAACGCCGAAGGAATTATTGCCCGATTCCGCTCCAATGGCTCCGCCGAGCGATTCGATCTCCTCGGCGATTTGTTCTGCCGTCCGCGTCTGCGTTCCCTTGAGAAGCACCCGCGAGTAGAGGCGGTTGATGCCGTTGTCTTCAGGCGATTCGGCGAGGATGCCCGCCTTGAAGCAGGCCACCGCGGAGACGAGCGGCAGCCGCGGGTCTTCGCGGACCAGCAGCCGCAGGCCGTTGGCGAGCTCGAATTTGCGGATCGCCCCGGCGGTTTCCTCCTCCACTGTTTGTGTCACAGCGGGCAGCGAGCCGGGCGGATTGAGCGAAGTGATCGTCAGGTTGCGCTCAGTGAAATAGGTTTGCGAGACGCGCGTGATATCCGCCGAAGTGACGCTTTGAAGCGCGGCCAAATAGTCGCGCGTGAAATGGAAATTGCGCGTGAGCAGCCAGTTGGAGCCGATGTCCGAAGCTCTGCCGCGCGTGGTGGCGAGATTGTTGAGATGCCCGGAGAGAGCCTGTTTAAGCGCCTTTGCAAGCTCCTCGGGCCTCACGCCGTTTGTTTTCATTTCATCAAGAATCGCGAAAATCTCCCGCAACGTGGCCTCCCGGTTTTCCGGATCGAGCATCGCCTCGATGCCGAAGAGCCCCGGCTGCCCCGGCGTGTAGCACCAGGCGTGGATGCCGTGGACGAGCGCGAGTTCCTCGCGCACCCGGCGGTAAAGGCGGCTGGAGCGCCCGTCGCCCAGGATCAACGCGAGCAGGTCGAGCGCGGGGACATCCGGGTGCGTCAGATCGGGGGTGTGCCAGGCCATTTCCAGGCGCGTCAGCTCAGTGGGGAAAACCATGTGCGCCTCGCGCCTTCCCAGTTGGGGCGGTTCCTGCGGGATATACACCGGCGCAAGCGCCCGGCGCGGATGCTTCTCAAAGGCGGCGGCGAGCAGGTCATGAACCCTCTGCGCATCGACATCCCCCGTCACCACAAAGAACAGGTTGTTTGGAACATACCGCGCCTTGTAATATGAAATCACATCATTGCGCGTGAGCCGATTATACACGTCCAGATGCCCGATGATCGGGTGTCGATACGGATGCTGCCCGAAGGCGGCGGCAAAAAGCGTCAACGAACTCATTCGGTCGGGATCGTCCTGCCCCATCGCAAACTCGCGCCGGATCACCTCCTGCTCCTTGCTGTATTCCTCTGGCGGCAGCGTCGAGTTCAGCATTGCATCCGCGAGGATTTCCAGCGCGACGGCGACCCCCTTGCTGGGCGTGTCGATCCAGTACACCGTCCGGTCGAACGAGGTGTAGGCATTGATGTAGCCGCCCGCGTTCTGAACGGCCTGGGCGATCTCGTTGGGGCCGCGCGTGGACGTTCCCTTGAAGAGCATGTGCTCCAAAATATGCGAGAGCCCAGCGCCAAGCCATTCGCCCTCATGGATGGAGCCCGTCTCGCACCAAGCCTGCACGCTGGCCACCGGGGCGGAATGATCCTCCTCCACCAGGATGACCAAGCCGTTGGGAAGCGTCCAGTGCCGGACAGCGGAGGTGGGAAATTCGATCATTTTCGGAGGGAGGAAAATCAGGAAGGCAGGAAACCAGGAATGAAGAAAATCCTTGGGCGGATCTCTGCGTTTAGGTGGGGTGATTACAAATCGAGCTTATCGGAAACCTATTTTGTTTGTTTCCTGGCTTCCTGGTTTCCTGATTTTTTATTTCCGGGCTGGCTCGCCGGGTTGTGGCTTCGGATCGCAAATACGGCCTTCGGGCTGGAACGGCTTCACAAAAGCCTCCTCAAAATCGTAGCCGTTGCGGAAATCCTCAATCGTGTCCGTCTCGGTTTTGCCGAAAATGCCCGCGCGGATCAGGTTGAACACCATTTCGCCGAAATCCTCGCACCGGCCGATGCCCCAGGTCTCGAAAACGGTGGGAACCATCGGCCCGTATTCCTTGAGGGCGAACGCGCGCACGCCTTCGAGCAACTCCTGGCCGGTGACATGGCGCGAAAGATCGGTCTTCTGCTTTTTGCGCGACTTCATGGTGAAATCCAGCGCGTCCTGCAAAAAGAGGTAAGCCTCCCGGTCGTAGCGGGGGTCCGCTGCGAGGAGTTGGTCAAGCGCTTCTGTAAAGCCAGTTTTCTGCATAAAATAGGGTGTCGTGCCGATCCAATGAAGCTGCCTTTGGCCCGGTGGCGGGAAGCGTTTGAGGACCTTTGGGCGGTCCCGATTCCCTGTGCCGGTAGTGGTGCACTGTCGCCCCGACCAGGATCGAAAGCAACAAAGCGCCAGCCAAACATTTCTCGCGAGCCGTCAATTGGATCATGATACGACTGAACCGTGAAGTGTAGGCGCGAAGAGGAAAGCCGTCAATCGCGGGTTCTTCCCGCCCGGTATGGCGTCTCCAGAAAACGCCAGCGCAGGATGGAGACCGGCTGCTGAAACCAGCCGTTCTTGGTTTTGCGGGCGTCCAGGCTGATCACTTTTCTCTCGCCCGGGTCCGCCTCAATCCAAAAATGGCCCCCCAAAAAGACCAACGCGTGCGCTCCGCCCCGGGTGACCGCAAAATCGCCGGGATGCAGGTTCTTGTCGTTCAAGAGCGCCAGCGATTTTTCTTCCGTGATCTTCTTTGCCGCACCCCGCGCGCCGGTCTCCATATCCTGGGCGGAAAGATCGCGCCACCAGAGGGTGAAGGATTTGCGCACCAGCAGGGGATTGAGGGTGCGGACGCCATACAGAAACATTCCGTCAATGGCGCCGCGCCGCACGAGGCCGGAACAGTCGATGCCCAGAAAATTCTCGCCGCCCCAGACATACGGTGTTTCCTCATACCTTTGGAGCGCCTGCACGACCTCCTCGCGCAACCCGGCCCGGTCATAATCGGTGCGCCCTGGCAGCACGGCGAACATGGCAACCGTTGCGAAAAGGACCAGCATCATCCAGCGCAGGAACCGATGGCGCCACCAAAGCAGGAGCAGCCCCGCTGCCAAAAGCCCCGCGAGCGCAACTCCACACGCGCGGGTCAACCCGAGGCTGACGGGATAAAAGAGGACGACAGCAAAGCAGCACGCGTCCGCAATCCAAAGCAGAAACGCGAATCGGCGGGAGAAGAGGCGCATGGCGAAAACCTTCGGTGTGCGCCCTCTGGGCCGTCTTGAAAACTATCCCTCGAACGCCTTGGCCACGAGCGTGGCGTTGTGCCCGCCGAAGCCGAAGGAGTTGTTGACGGCCACGCGCACCTTGTGTTCGCGGGCCACTTTGGGGACGTAGTCGAGGTCGCACTCGGGATCGGGCTCGTCGAGATTGATGGTCGGGGCGATCACGCTGTCGCGGATCGCCATCACGCACGCGGCCAGTTCCACTGAACCGGCGGCGCCGAGCAGATGCCCGGTCATCGATTTGGTGGAGGAAACGAGCAATCCGTTCTTGGCGTGCTCGCCGAAGACCGCTTTGATCGCCTTGGTTTCACAAATGTCGCCCAAGCCCGTGGAGGTGCCGTGCGCGTTGACGTAATCGACATCCGCCGGGTTGATGCCGCTCTTTTCCAGTGCCATCCGCATGCAGCGGGCCGCGCCTTCGCCCTCGGGCAGCGGCGAGGTCATGTGGTAAGCGTCCGAACTCAGGCCATACCCGGCCAGTTCGCAATAAATCCGCGCACCGCGGCGTTTGGCGTGTTCGAGCTCCTCGATGACGAGGACGCCCGCGCCTTCGCCCATCACGAAGCCGTCGCGGTCCTTGTCAAAGGGACGCGAGGCGCGCTGGGGTTCGTCATTGCGGGTGCTCAAAGCTTTCATCGCGGCGAACCCTGCGATGCCGATCGGCACCACGGTGGCTTCCGCGCCGCCGCACAGGAAAATATCCGCCTCGCCGTGCTGGATCATGCGCCAGGCTTCGCCGACGGCATGGCACGCGGTGGCACACGCGGAGGTGGTGGAAAAATTCGGGCCCGCCAGGCCAAATTCCATGGAAACCAGCCCGCTGGCCATGTTGCTGATCATCATCGGGATCATGAAGGGGGAGACGCGGTTGGGCCCCTTGTTCATGAGGACGCTGTGCTGGTCGCACAGGGTGTTCAAGCCGCCGATGCCGCTGCCGATCACCGTGCCAAAGCGGGTGAGATCGACCTGGGCGAGATCAATGCCGCAGTCGGCCATCGCCATTTTCGCGGCGGCCATGCCGAATTGCGTGAACCGGTCGGTGCGCCGAACGTCCTTGGGGTTGTTGAAAAACGGGGTGGCGTTGAAATCTTTGACTTCGCCCGCGATCTGGCAGTCGAAGCATGAGGGATCAAACGAGGAGATGCGGTCGATGCCGCTCCGCCCGTTCTTCAACGAGTCCCAAAAGGAGGCGAGATCTTTGCCAACCGGGGTAATGACACCGATTCCTGTAATAACGACTTTGCGATCTGTGGACATAAAGGTCTGCTATCCTTCACAGGAGTGGGGCAAGATGCAACCGGAAAATTGCCCCCCGTCCGGCGCTGCATTAAAGGCAGAAGAGAATCAGGAACTCAGGAAATCAGGAAAAGGCGCGGTCAGAACATAGGTGACTCAGGAAAAGGCGGCCACTGTGCTTGTCATCTCGAGCGCAGCGAGAGACCTCACAAGGAATGCAAAACAGTTCTACTCATGCAGTTGGGTGCAATTAAAAGTGGTGTAATGTGGAGACTTTGCATTCAGCGCCAACGGCGCACCCCATACCAGCATGGGCACCGCCCCATATACCCGGAAAACAGGAGCAGGCCTGAAGGGCCGCACCATCCAACCGTGCAAAGCAATAGTGCGGGCCTACAGCCCTCTTTCCTTCTTCGCGGTAAGTCCTTGGGCGTTGCCCAAGGCTGGCATAGCTAGCGCCGTTGGCGC
>CAIYQA010000307.1 GCA_903928175.1 uncultured Spartobacteria bacterium
AATGATCCGCCACCTGGCAATATGATCATGTGGCGGGGCATGTCCCGGCTCACCGATATTCAGTTGGGATTTAGTCTGGCCGCTAAACTTGTGGGTAATTGAAAGCTTGGCGCACCGCTTACAATGGTCGTGTGTATGCCAGCGAACAAAGTGGAGGCGAGGGGAGTTGAACCCCTCTTGCATAGGAGTAAAACCCCTGTTTTTCGGTCTATATGCAGTTTGTATGCATTTCACCGCAAGACATTTCCTTACCCCCACCCAACTCGGTGTCGTGGGGCAGTCGCTCAAACCTTAATGCATCAGCAGCGAGGCAACGAGGTGACGAATAATAATTCCAGCCATAACTCTATTCCTTTATCCGGTAACCAAACCCGCGCACGGTTTGAATGCAATCGGAGTCGGCTCCGAGTTTTTCCCTGAGCCGCCGGATATGCGTATCCACCGTCCGGGTATCAATCACACTTTCATAGCCCCAAACATCGTTCAGCAGGGTTGAGCGGGATTGCACCAAACCTCTGCGCTCAATAAGCACTTTGAGAAGATTGAGCTCCGTCGCGGTAAAATCGATCAATTTTCCGCACACCGTCACTTGCAGGCGCGCCCGGTCTAAAACGATACCACCCACAGTCAAACAATTGGGATTTTCATCAGGGACGCCGATCCGTTTCAAGACGTTGCGGACTCGCAAGATCAACTCACGAGGACTGAATGGCTTGGTGATGTAATCGTCGGCGCCCAATTCCAAGCCGACAATCCGGTCCACCTCCTCGACCTTGGCGGTCAGCATGATGATCGGGATGGAGGCGGTGCGCGGGTCCGCCTTGAGAGTCCGGCATACATCCAATCCGGACATGCCGGGAAGCATTAAGTCGAGAACCAGAAGATGCGGCGAGCGCGCCCTTGCTGTGGAAAGCGCGGACGGGCCGTCCTCGGCTTTTAAAATATCGAATCCCGCATAGGAGAGATTAGAAGCGATGAGATTCAGCACATCGGGCTCGTCATCGGCAACTAAAATTTTCTGCTTCATAACGTCAGGCAAGCGACGAGTAACCCTTGAAGAACAAAGATGAGTCAAGAAGCAATCCTTTGTTTATCCGCCTCAATGGGTCAATGGATGATAATGTTACATGTTTGCAATATTTCTGACACATAAACGTAACATAAGGAACGGTTGTGCAAATATAGTATTAGATAATTCTATTGTTCGGAAACGAAAAATCCAACAGGCGAAATGGGGCGGAGAGCCCATTTCATCAGCAATGACATGGTACACCGATGGATTTTGAGAAGAGATCAGCTTCAATAGTCACCAATCCATGGGCTCATGCTTAATCGCAACACGGTTGGCACCCCTGGCCAGCACCGTGTTTTCAGAGAGATATAGTTTTGTCATCGAATCGTAACAATCAATGGCTTGTGGACGTAACAATTCAAAGGCAATACATCCGCCTCGATATTTGCCTTCGAATGACATTTTTTTCTTCAACGCATTCTGCCCGCGCGCGGCAGCCCCGCCTCTGTGAAGGCAGGGCATTGCCTGTCCTGATGCTTTTGACTCTCTTGGGCATCCTTTGCGTGTCGGATGCGCGAGCGCAGTCCGCGACTGCCCAGCAAAGCGGGTCGGCCGTGCCGAATCCGACGCCACATCCTGGGGCGGGTCCGCTATATATCCGGGAGTATCGCGTGGAAGGGGCCAGGCATTTGCCGCGAGGACAGGTGGAGCGGGCGGTTTATCCGTTTCTGGGGCCGGGTCGTTCGCGGGAGGATGTGGAAGGAGCGCGCGCAGCGCTGGAGAAGGCGTATCGAGCGGCGGGCTACCAGACGGTGGTGGTGCAGATTCCTGAGCAATCGGAGCAGGCGGTGAAGAGTGGCGTGGTGGCGTTGCAGGTGGTGGAGACCACGGTGGGGCGGTTGCGGGTGAGGGGGGCGCGCTATTTTCTGCCCAGCGAGATAGTGAAACAAGCGCCGTCGTTGCGTGAGGGAGGCGTGGTGGATTTCAATGAAGTCACGCGCGACATCGTGGCGCTTAATCAAAATCCTGACCGACGGGTCACGCCGTCGATGCATCCGGGAGTGGAACCCAACACCGTTGATATAGACTTGGATGTGAAAGACACGCCTCCGTTGCACGGGAGCTTGGAGTTGAACAACCGCTACGGCGCGGACACGACCCATTTGCGGCTCAACGGAGCGATCAACTACAACAACCTGTGGCAACTCCAGCATTCGGTGGGATTCAGCTTCCAGGTGGCCCCGGAGAATGTGAGCGAGGTCAACGTGTTTTCAGGCTACTACACCGCGCGTTTTGAAAGCGTGCCGTGGTTGGCGCTGATGATGCAGGGGACCAAACAGAACAGCAACGTCTCCACGCTGGGCGGGGCTAACGTTACGGGCCGTGGCGAGTATTTTGGACCGCACGCGGTCATCACGCTGCCCAACGGGAAGGATTTCTTCCACTCCATCAACGTGGGGATTGATTACAAGCATTTCGACCAGAACATCGTTGCTGTCGGCGGCACAACGACCACGCCCATCAGCTATTACCCCATCAGCGGTTCCTATAATGCGACATGGATGGACAAGGGGGCTGTGACCGAGTTCACCGGGGCGGTCAACTTGCATCTGCGCGGCATGGGAAGCGGGCAGGATCAATTCGATGCGAGCCGGTACAACGCGGACAGCAACTACATTTATTTCCGTGGAGACCTGGCGCATACGCACGACCTGCCGTGGGGGTTGCAGGTTTTTGGGAAGGTGCAGGGGCAGATATCCGATCAACCGCTCATCAACAGCGAGCAATTCTCGGCGGGCGGATTGGACACCGTGCGCGGCTATATCGAATCCACCGCGCTGGCGGACAACGGGTTGTGCGGGACGTTGGAAGCGCGCAGCCCGTCGTTGGGAACGTGGCTGGGGCATCGCATTGATGAATGGCGTTTCTTTGTCTTCACCGACGGCGGCGTGCTGACCCTGCGCGATGCGTTGCCCCAGCAGACCGCGTATTTCAAGTTGGCCAGCTATGGTGTGGGAAGCCGGGTGCGTTTTCGGGATCACTTCAGCGGAGCGTTTAATATGGGTGTTCCGTTGATCAGCCAGGGGCCGGTGAGCGCCCACGACCTTCTCATCACCTTCCGTCTGAGCGCGGATTTCTAAGAACTTCAACAAACGAAAAATGGATATGAAACGAGCGAATACAACCTTCCTAAAGAGCCTCCTCTTCGGCCTGCTGGCCGTTGCCTTTCTCTCGGGCAGCGCCAATGCCTGGTGGAACGACGAATGGACCATCCGCAAAAAAGTCACTTTGGACACCACCGACAAAGGCGTGGCGTTGCCCGATGCGACGGGCACAGTCCCGGTGCTCATCCGGCTCCATGATGGCAACTTCAAGTTCGACAACGCCAAGGAAGACGGGAGCGATCTGCGCTTCGTGGCAGCGGACGATAAAACCCTGCTCACTTTCCATATTGAAAAATGGGACGCGCTCATGGGGGAAGCCTTTGTGTGGATGAAGCTCCCCGACGTAAAGCCGGGAGCGCAAACCACCTTCTGGCTCTACTACGGCAACAGCGGGCCAAAGGCCGTGAAAGTTGATGATGTGAAAGGGACTTACGACGCGGAGACTGCGTTGGTTTATCATTTCAGCGAACACGGGACACCGGTCATCGACTCGTCGGCTTCCGGAGCCAATGCACAGGGAACAGGCGTTGCGGCGGATAGTTCCATGATCGGCACGGGCTTGCGGCTCGACGGTAAGACCGCCCTCACCGTTCCCACCGCTCCGTCACTTTTCTGGGGCGATGGAGCGGCGATGACATGGTCCGCGTGGATTAAATCTGCTGCACCGCAGCCGAATGCGGTGATCTACATCCGCCGCGAAGACCGCAAGGCCTTCATTATTGGAGCGGATAACGGGATTCCGTATGTCGAGGTGACAGCGGCCAACGGCGCAACTCAGCGCAGTCCGGCTGGGGCGGTCGTCCCTCCCAATTCTTGGCACCATCTTGCAGTGGTCGCATCGGGATCGAAGATCACCCTTTATCTCGACGGCGAATCTTACTCCACCCTGCCCGCCTCGCTACCCGGCATGAACAGTGCCGCGATGATCGGCGGAGACGTTGAGGCGGGTTCATCGGACGCTGCCGCTGGAGAGGCCGGATTCAAGGGTGAAATCGACGAATTGGAAATTTCGAAGACAGCCCGTTCGGCTGGATTTATCAAACTGGCGGCGACAACCCAGGGCGGGTCGGACAAAACCGCAGACGCGCTGGCGTTCGGCGAAGAAGAGCAGACATCGAGCGTATTCAGCGGCGGCTACTTCGGTGTCATCATCAAGAACCTCTCCGTGGACGGCTGGGTAGTCATCGGCATCCTTGCCGTCATGGCCTGCATCAGTTGGTATGTCATGGTCACCAAGGTTTCCTACCTCAACGCCATCGGCGTAGGCAATGCGCTCTTCCTCAAGGAATGGCAGCACATGGCGGCGGACCTGACCGTGTTGGATGACCCGGACTCCGATGCGGCGAGGAACATCGGCGCCGGAGCGGGCAAGGCCGACCAGCGTTCCATCCGGCGCTCGCCCATCTACCACATCTACCACATTGGTGTGGACGAAATCCATAAGCGCATGGCTGCCGACAAGTGCGAAGAAAAGCGCAAAGGCCTTTCGGGCCGTTCCATCCAAGCCATCCGTGCCAGCCTTGACGGCGGGCTCGTCCGCGAAACCCAGCGCATCAACAACAAAATCGTGCTCCTGACCATCTGCATTTCGGGCGGCCCGTTCCTGGGACTGTTGGGTACCGTGGTGGGCGTCATGATTACGTTCGCCGCAGTAGCCGCTGCGGGGGAAGTCAACGTCAACGCCATCGCGCCCGGCATCGCCGCCGCGCTGCTCGCGACGGTGGCCGGTCTGGCCGTCGCGATCCCCTCGCTCTTCGGCTACAACTACATCCTCACCCGCGTCAAGGAAACGACGAGCGACATGCACGTCTTCATCGACGAATTCGTGACGCGGATGGCCGAGTTCTACCGCGAATAGCCTCCCGAAAACACGCCATGCAAATCAACGACGACAAGCCCTACGACGACATCAACATCACGCCGATGTTGGACCTGGCCTACGTGCTGTTGGTCATCTTCATCCTGATGTGCACGGCTTCTGTGCAGGGGATCAAGGTCAACCTGCCCAAGGCAAGCCAGGCTCCGGCGATGAACAAGCCCAAGACCCAGGCGATCACCATCAACAACCAGGGCAAGATCACACTGGGTACCGTTCCGGTCACGTTGCAGGAGCTGGAACAGAAGCTCGGCGCGGCCAAGGCAGCCACGCCCGACCTGCCGGTGGTGGTCAAAGGCGACAGTCTCACGCAATACCAGGGCGTCATGGACGTCCTCGACGTGCTGGGCCGTCTGGGCATCACCCAAGTTGGTTTGGCGACCAAACCGGCTGGCAAATAGGAACCCTTCGCTTCGCAACCATGAATCTCAACGACAACTACGACGAAAAGGACGACATGACGTTTATGGAACGTCACAAGGTCGTGTTGAGCGTCGTGGCGGTCTCAGTCATCGCTGTGGGTGTGTTTATGCTTCAGAGCAAGTTTTCCAAACCCGGTTCTTCGCAGAGCAAGGGACCGTCCATTGTCTCTGTCCGGCTTCCCCCGATGCCTACGCCACCTCCGCCTGCACTACCACCACCGCCTCCTCCAGAGATCAAACAGGAGGAGAAGATGGTGATGCAGGAGAAGGTGGACGACAAGGAGGAGAAGCCCGACGACAAGCCGCCGGAAGCGGCTCCCGTCACGACAAGCATCGTAGGCAACGGCCCCGACCCATTTGGCCTCAAGGCTGGCAATGGCAGCGTCAATTACTTTAACAGCGGCAGCGGCTCGCACTCAAAGTTCGGTTGGTACGCCGCGCAAGTGCAGACGACCATCGGCGACGCCCTGCGCAAGAACCCGAACACGCGCGCCGCTAATTTCGGCATCAAGGTTCGCATCTGGTCGGACATCACGGGTCGCGTAACCCGCGCCAAACTCATGGATGCCACCAGCGATCCGAAAGTGGATGAGGCGATCAATCAAGCCCTCACCGGAATCCAACTCAAAGAGGCACCGCCCACCGGAATGCCCATGCCCATTGTCATGCGCATCAGCGCGCAGCGTCCCAACTAACCTTTTGAAGAAACGCCATCCTATGCTCCACGAAAAACACCTTCTCCACCGGCGGCTCGCCCTCGTGCTCACCTCCTTCCTGTGCGTCGCCTGCACTCTGCCTGTGTGCGCTGCCGATCTCGTTGCTGCGGCTCCGCTGCCTGTCTCCGAACCGTTCGCCGTCTCCACGCCGCCCATTGCCGAGCCCCAACTCGCCCCTGTTACAGCGCCTGGATCCGGCGCTGCTGGAGCCCCCTCGCAAAATGTCACCATCAACTTGATCAACCGCCTCGTGCAACGGGGAGTCCTGACCAAGGAAGACGCTGCCGATCTGATCCGGCAGGCCGAGGCGGATGCCGCCGCCGCTCGCGCCCAAGCGGCAGCAGCGCAGGCTGCCCCGCCTTCCGACGATACCGTTCGCGTCACCTATATCCCGGAAGTCGTCAAGGACCAGATTCGCGACGACCTCCGCTCGGAGGTCATGAAGCAGGCCTACGAGGAGAAATGGGCCTCGGCGCGCACGTTCCCGACCTGGGTCACCAACTTCCGACTTTTTGGCGATATGCGCATGCGCTACCAGAACGATTCCTTTCCTCCGGGCAACGATACCACCGGCAGCCTGTTAAACTTCAACACCATCAACACCGGCAGCCCCTACGATATTTCTCCCACCAGCAACACCAATTATCCTGCCTCAAACAACGCCGATAAGGAGCGTAACCGTTTGCGGCTGCGTGCGCGAGTCGGAGCGGAAGTGGACTTGGGGGAAGGCTTCACCACGGGGCTGCGCCTTGGCACGGGCGATACCAACTCGCCGGTCACCGAGAATCAGACTCTGGGCGGCGTGAACTCGACCACGGCCGGACAAGGCGGCAACTTCAGCAAATACTCCATCTGGCTCGACCGGGCCTTCATCAAGTATGAAGCGAACGTTCCGCTGGATACCAATCTGAGCGCCACCGTGGGCCGCTTTGACAACCCGTTCTTTGCGACCAAGATGATTTGGGCTGATGACCTCGGCTTCGACGGCGGGGTCCTCCAAGCCAAATACAAAGGTCTCGATTGCGTGACCCCCTTCTTCACGGCTGGCGCTTTCCCGGTTTACAACACCGACTTCAACTTCGCCTCCAACAACCCCTCCAAGTTCAGCAGTCAGGATAAGTGGCTCGAAGGATTCCAGCTCGGCAGCGACGTGAAAATCACCCACGACTGGAGCGCCAAGGGAGCCGTCGCCTACTACATGTATCAAAACGTAGAGGGCCAACTTTCCACCCCCTTCTATGTGAATAGCGCGACAGACATCGGCAACACCGACGCCCTGCGGCCCACCTTTGCCCAAAAGGGCAACACCTACATGATGTTGCGCAACATTATTCCCACTTCCGCCAACAGCAATGGCACGACCAATCAGTATCAGTATTTTGGACTTACCACGCCTTTCCGCGAACTCGCTCTCACCGGGCAGGTGGATTACGCAGGCTTCGATCCCTGCCACATCGCCCTCACCGGCGAGGTTGTCAAAAACCTCGCGTTTGATCGGAGCGCCATCGACCGCATCGCTCAAAACAACTTTGGCCCCGACACCTCGACTGGCAAAACAGGGCCGTTTAACGGAGGCGATACGGGTTGGCTGATGAACTTGAACTTCGGCGCTCCCACCCTCCAAAAACGCTGGGACTGGAACGTTAATGTCGGCTACCGCTACGTCGAGAGCGATGCAGTCATCGACGGTTTCTGCGATTCGGACTTCGGCGGCGGTGGCACCAATTTGAAAGGGTTCACGCTGGGCGGCGGCCTCGGGCTCTCCGCCCGCGTATGGCTCTCCGCGCGCTGGATTAGCGCCGACAGCATCGCTGGCCCCACCTTCAAAACCGACATCTTCCAATTCGATATCAACGCCAAATTCTGACCTATGTCCCGAAACCTTAGCACCCTCATCGCCGCCATCCTGGCTCTGACGCTCTTCACTGGAAAAGCGGGAGCCGTTGACCAGCCCAATCCCGCCGAAGTCCGCATGCGCGAGGCGCTGCGCAACACCATGCTCCAACTGCGCACCGCTCAGAA
>CAIYQA010000308.1 GCA_903928175.1 uncultured Spartobacteria bacterium
GGAGCGGATTGAGCACGAGCGTTTCCCAGTGCCCTTGCAGGGCACGGCTCTCTCACACGCATACCCCCAGGGCGCTGCCCTGGGCTGGTTTACTCAGCCCCTTCGGGGCGAGAGGAATGCGACAAATTAAACCGAAACTGGGCTAGTTTGCTTCGCCCTTCCAGGGCGAGGGAGAGCAGGGCGACAAACAAGACCGAAAACTCCCTATTTTTTATTTTGCGCCTTTGCGGCTTTGCGTGAGAATAAAAAATCCGCAGCTCTTATTTCGCGCGGAATGCCAGACAGTCGTACACCATCCGGTCGGGCTGGTAGGTGGAATGGGAGCGCGTGAGGACGTGGAACCCCAGGTGCTCGGCCCGGCCGTGCTGGGCGAGTTGGGTCCCAAGTTGATCGTACGATTCGAGGGAGGTAACGAGTTCGCCGTCCTGGCAAAGCACAATGGGACGGGCCCCGGGAATCACCACCACCGTCAGCGCGGTGAGGCTGTGGGCGACTTCCGCCGGGAGTTCCGCGACCATTTCCCGAACCTCGGCGTGCTTGGCTTCAAGCTGGATCATCCGCGCCTTGGCTTCCGGCGCGGTCGATTCCAAAGCGATGCTGATGGCATCCAGCAGAGCATGACGGACTTCGCCCAAGTCGGTCAGCGATTTGAGATCCTGCAACGCCGGCTGAGTCTGGATTGCTTTGGCGAGGGAGGAGATTTCTTTGAGATACGCGTTCTTTTGCGTCTCCGGCACGAAGTACATCACCATGAGGTGGACCGGTTGGCCGTCGGGCGCCCCGTAGTCGATTCCTTGCGGGCTCCAACCGACCGCGCAGACCACTTCGCCGTCGTGCCGGGTGCGGGCATGCGGACAGGCCCAGCCCAGGCCGATCCCGGTGTTGTGGGCCGCTTCGCGCGCAAGCACGTTTTCGGTGATTCCTTGTTCGACGCCAATATCGGGGATCGCCTCGATCAATGCGGCCAAATATTCAAGCGCCCGGTTTTTGTGATTGTCGGGCAGTTCGATCAACCGGCCTTCCTGGAGTGCGTCGAGGAGCGTTTTCATGGGTTAAGGGTGAGAAAGAAATCCGCAGATTTTTTACCTGAAACAAGCGAGGGGCAGATGGCCCGCCATATCGCAGTTGCCTTCCTGAGTTCCTGAGTTGCCTTTCGGCAGACCTCAAGGCTCCGCAAAGTGGCTTCGCTGTCGCTTCGCATATTATGAGCTGCTATGCAGCAGGGCGGTCCAGATTGCATAAAGTGTTTAATCTATGCCGTATTTTTTGTGGAACCAGACTTTGACGTAGTGCGTCAACACGGAATAGGTGAGCAGGAAACCGGCGATCCAGGCCCAGTAAATCGGCGGCAAGGGAACGAAGCCGAAATAGGTGGCGACAGGAGTAGGTGTATATGGGAGTGCGGCCCCTATTGCCATTACGGTCAATGTTGTCACCAAGAGGAATGGGCTGGCGACGCTCTGGAAGAAAGGAATGCGCCGGGTGCGGATGATGTGGACGATGAGCGTCTGCGTGAGCAGGGATTCCACAAACCAGCCGGTGTGGAAAAGCGCGGCTGCATATGTCTCATCGGGTTTGAGCGCGCCGACAAAGCGCGAAGCGAGTTCTGCCGGTGCGGCGAGGCCGGGGTCCTGGCACTTGAAGAAATAAAGCATCAAGAAGAACGTCGCGTAGTCGAAGATCGAACTCATCGGGCCGATGAAGATCATGAAGCGGCGGATGTTGTCGATGTTCCACTTGCGCGGGGTGCGCATGTACTCATCATCAACGTTATCCGAGGGGATGCCGACCTGTGAGGCGTCGTAGAGCAGATTGTTGACGAGGATTTGGATGGAGGCCATCGGCAGGAAGGGCAGGAACCAGCTCCCGCCCACCACGCTGAACATATTCCCGAAGTTGGAACTCGCCCCCATTCGGATGTATTTGATGATATTTCCGAATACCTTGCGCCCTTCGAGGATGCCTTCCTCGAGCACCAGCAGGCTCTTTTCCAGGAGGATGATGTCGGCGGATTCCTTGGCCACATCCACGGCGGTGTCCACCGAAATGCCCACGTCGGCCACGCGCATCGAAGGGGCATCGTTGATGCCGTCGCCCATGTAACCGATCACGTGGCCCCGCTTTTGCAGGGAGATGATGATCGCTTCCTTCTGCGAGGGTGAAAGGCGGGCGAACACGCTGGTTTTTTCCGCCAACTCACCCAGCGCCTCTTCACTCAAGCCGATCAGGCGGTCGCCGGTAATAATCTCTCCGCAATTGAGATCGACGTCTTTGCAAATCTTGCGCGTCACGAGCGCGTTGTCGCCGGTCAGAATCTTGGTGGCCACGCCCACCTCTTTGAGAAGCTCGATGGCTTTGGCGGCGGAACCCTTGGGGGGATCGAGGAAAGCGATGTAGCCGAGCAGAATCAGGTCGCTCTCGTCGGCCACGGAAAAGACTGTTTTGGTTTGGGGAAATTCGCGGTAGGCGATGCCGAGCACGCGGTAGCCGTCGCGGCTGAGTTCCTCGTATTCCTCCAGCAGATCGTTCTTGATGAGGTCGATCATCAAATGCACCTCGTCATCGACCTGGTAATGGGTGCAGCTCTTGTAGATGTCCTCCACCGCGCCTTTGCAGATCAGCACGTGGTCGCCCTCGTAATCGACCACAACGGACATGCGCTTGCGCTGGAAATCGAACGGGATTTCATCGACTTTGCGGCAGTTGCGCTCCACGTCGAGGTCGGAGTGGGAAAGCACAGAGCGGTCCAGCAGGTTGCGCAACCCTGTCTGGTAATAGCTGTTCATGTACGCGTAGCGCAGGACGTCCTCGCTGTCGCGGTTGGTGACGTCCACCGATTTTTCCAGGATGACGCGGTCCTGCGTGAGCGTGCCCGTTTTGTCGGTGCAGAGAATGTCGATCGCACCGAAGTTCTGAATCGCGTTGAGCCGCTTGACGATCACCTTCTTGCGTGACATGGCCATCGCCCCTTTGGAGAGGTTCACCGTCACGATCATCGGCAACATCTCCGGGGTCAGGCCGACCGCGACCGAGAGGGAAAAGAGAAGCGCCTCGGCCCAATCGTGCTTGTGCAGGCCGACGATCAGGAACACGATCGCGACCATCACCACCATGAAGCGGATCATCAGCCAGGTGAACCCGGCGATCCCCCGGTCAAAGCTGGTCTGCACCCGTTCGCCGGAGAGTTTTTCGGCGATGGCTCCGAAATGCGTTTTGCTGCCGGTGTTCACCACCAGCCCGCGCGCGGTGCCGCTGAGGACATTGCTCCCCTGGAAGCACGCGTTCTGCAATTCGATAAGCCCCCGGCCAGTCACGTCCGCAGGCTCGGCGCTCTTTTCCACCGGCATCGATTCGCCGGTGAGCGAGGATTGGCTGACAAAGAAATCCTTGGCGCTCAGCAACCGCAAATCCGCCGGGATGATGGCCCCTGCGTTCAGCACGACAATGTCGCCCGGCACGATGTCGCCAATGGGCAGATCGGTTTCCACGCCGCCGCGCACGACCGTGCAATCGGTCTGCACCATCGCTTGCAGTTCCTCCACGGCCTTGCTGGAGCGGTGTTCCTGCACGTAAGCGAGCACCACGCTCAGGAAAATCATCGCCCCGACCACGATGGCCGAGCGGAAATCCCCCATGAGCGAGGCCACGACACAGATGACGAGCAACTGGATGACCAGCGGGTTTTTGCATCGCTGCAAAAGCTCCATGATCAACCCCAGTTCCTTCTTGTGGCTCAGGAGATTGGGGCCGTATTTTCTGCGCGCCGCTTCCACCTCGTCTTCCGAAAGACCGCTCTCGCTCACACCGAAATTGCGCAATGCCTCCTCCGGCGTGCAGCGACACAAATCCACCAGCCGACTTTCGTCCTCGGAAACCGAGGTCGAAGCTGCTTTGGCCGCCTTTAAGAAGACGGTGGGATGGATTTTGCCTAGAATAGTTCGGAACATAAGAAAGCGCGCGCAAACGCCATTGGTTTCGATCTCCGAGATACGCTCGATTGTCAAGAATCGAACGCCTCAACCCCAAAATTCGTTGGCTTTTTCCCTGCTTGCACCCTGCCGCGGACGAGGTTTGATTAAGAGAGCATGCGAGTTCTCGTTGTAATATTCTATATTTTCGCGCTGTTGCCGGGGGTCGCAGCCGAGGCGCTCGATCCCGGCGTGCGCCAGTTGATCATCAGCATCGCTCCCGGTTGGAATGCGACGAGCGGCAAGTTGCTCGCGCTGGAGCGGACCGCGGACGGCGGCTGGAAACCGGCGCTGGGGCCGCTCCCGGTGTTGTATGGCAAAAACGGGCTTGCGTGGGGACGCGGTGTGCTT
This sequence comes from uncultured Spartobacteria bacterium, assembly GCA_903928175.1. Classification (GTDB taxonomy): domain Bacteria; phylum Verrucomicrobiota; class Verrucomicrobiia; order Chthoniobacterales; family Chthoniobacteraceae; genus UBA695. The sequence goes on from CAIYQA010000308.1 coordinate 4,320, forward strand.
GGAACCGACGAACCGGGCCGCCACAAAGTCGAACACGATGCGCGCGCGCCCGCCGGGGTGTTCCGCCTGGGAACGATCTACACCTACGACCGCGCCTTGCCCAAGGGGGCGGATTACCCGTTCCACACCGTCACGACCGCCGACGCGTGGGTGGATGACCCGACGCTGCCGCAATACAACCGGTTCGTTGCCGTCGATCCCAAAAATCCGCCGCCGTGGTTTGAGAAACAAAAGATGCGCCACAACGACGACGCTTACCATTGGCTGGTGGAGATCCGGCATAACGCCGATCCGCCCGTGCCCGGCATGGGGAGCGCCATCTTTTTCCATATCCGGCGCGGCGAAACGCGGACCACGTGGGGCTGCACCACCATGGCGAAGGAAAACCTCGTGGCGCTCATCCGCTGGCTGCGGGCCGACGCGCAGCCGCATTACGCGTTGCTGCCATGGGCCGAATACCAGCGGAAATGGCAGCCCTGGGGGCTGCCCGCCCCGGAAGCGCTGCGGGCCATCGCGCCGAAGTGAGGCGGGACTTATAGGTCCTATACGACTCATAGGTCCTATAGGACTTATACTGCCTCCAGCACGCCGATTGCGCTCCATCTCATTTTCCTCGTTCCCAAGTTGTACTTGGGAACGCAATTGCTCAGGCAGTTGCACTGCCGGTTCCCCGCGAGCGCAGCGAGCCTTAATTTAAAACCGGGAGCTTGGGCACGTGGCGAGATTGCGAAGTTCAACTTCGCAGGAAAGTGCGTTCCCAAGTATAACTTGGGAACGAGGTCCTCTTTTCGGGTGTGATTCACAAGGATCACTCTTGATGCACCTCACCATGAGGCATAGCCTGTAGGGAATCACTTATGCGTTTCCCCACTCGCTCGGCCCGAGGTTTTACCCGCACTGAACTTGTTGTTGCCGTAGGTATCCTTGCTGTGCTTGCCATTTTGGTGAGCTTGGCTGTTCCCGCAGGCACTGACCTGGCTAAACGTCAATTGATTCGGGACATGAACAATGAGAGGCAAATCCACCTTGCAACCATCTCCACGCTCGGCTGGCCGGGCGACCTCAAGGCAAACGGTCGCATCTCCACCCTCTCCGATTATATAAATCTTTTGGTGCGTACTGGTTGCTTCAAGCCCAGCGATTTGAAGATTTTCTGCGGCCCCGGTTACAAACCTTACGAGGGCACACTCAGTTCGGGCAGCGACGGGATACTTGTCCCGCCGTTCACGGACGAAAACTGCGCGTTGAAAATTTATCTGGTCAAAGACGCCGATTCTTCCAATACCGTCTTCTTGGCGAGCAAAAACGGCGACAATGGCTTTTTCGTCATCCGCAAAGGAGGGGACGCGGGCATTTTCAAAAAAGCGCAGGGCCAAAATTTCCAACTCCCCGGAGGCGGCACTGTGGAGAGCGCGGCGAACTGCTTGAACCCGGGGCAATAAGCGGAAGCCGAGGAGAGATTTTCGCGCAAAGGCCGCAAAGAGCGCAAAGGAGAGATAGGA
>CAIYQA010000309.1 GCA_903928175.1 uncultured Spartobacteria bacterium
CAACGGTTGCCAGGTGGCGTGCGTAACGCCGTGGGTATCCACGCAAAAACTGACGCCCAAACCGTGTTCATTGGCGGGGCTGCACGCGAAACAATGGGAATGGAGTTCCTCCCGCAAGGCGCTCGCCCGCGGGTTAGTGGCCGCAGGAAGTGTGTTCATGTCCATGCTCGTGGCCGTGGCCGGGACAGCAGCTTTCCAAGTTTGGCTCCGAAAGACTCCCTTCGAGTTGCAGCTTCACTAACTCCTCAGGCGTTGCTCCCGCTTGGGCAACGAATACTGGTATGCCGTTGGCTATAAACAACTGCACAGCCCGCTTGCCAATGTTTCCGACGATGACCGCCTTCACTCCTTGCTGTGCGAGCCATTGGGGGAATGCTCCTGGAACATGCTCGGGAGCTTGCTCGTCTGTTTGGCTGATAATGTGGCGAGTGGCGAGGTCGGCATCGACGATGCGGAAGTGCGTGGCCCCGCCAAAGTGCTCCGAAAATACCGCGCCTTGCATAGGGAGCGCGATCCGAATTTGCCCTGCGATTGGACTGGATATTGTTTGCATATAGGGCATAAGCCCATAACGATGGCGCGAATGCAAATCAAATCGGACTTTCTTTCAAATCCTCGCAGGGGTGTGATATAGAGTCCTTATGCCGAGGCCACCCTGTCCCAGACGAATCGAACACTGCCCTCCCGCGTATTATTTTAAGCCCGCTGGGATTCCGCTGTGCAAGATTGAGGAGATCGCACTAGCCGCCGACGAACTGGAGGCCATGCGGCTCGCTGACTGCGAAGGACTTTACAATCAAGACGCGGCGAAGTGCATGGGCGTTTCCCGCCAGACCTTTGATCGCATCATTCACCGGGCGCACCAGAAAACGGCGCAGGCACTGGTGCATGGATTTGCTCTTCGCATTGAGAGGAAAGAACCAGATGCGTCCGCCGCCGGAAAAACACCCAAAGATTCCCCAAAGCATGGGTGCTCAAAGCGTTAACAACCTCGACCGGGCTCTCGCCGCCGTTTGCGCCAACTGTCCGGCCTGCCGACACGCTCGCAAAACACAAGAAGGCCCGATTTTTTCGTTCGTAAAAAAGGTGGAAGGTAATCTCTGCCCCTTCTGCCAAGCCTATGAGCGAGTGTACGGGCGTAAATCCTACGAGGTGCCCAGAGTTAACGGGCCATAATTTGGAGCTTTGGATTACCGGCTACGGCAGGCTGATTTTGACTTATTTTGTCTCAAACCTGTCGTCGGCGGTAACATCAATGCCTTTCACTGTGCCAAACCATCCGATGCGTTCCGCCGCGTGGGCGTCGAAGGCTGGCACGTAGGGCTTGATGTCCAGCAGAGGCGTTCCATCCAGCATATCCAGATCGAGGACATGGATCACATTTCCTTCGATACGGTTGAGCCGCACGCACGAGATGCCGATGGGATTGGGACGGCAGGGCGAGCGCGTTGCAAATAGGCCGCGGGTCTGGGTGTCTAGGAACGGCGTCACCTCCAGTTGGGCTTCGGATGCGCGGTCGAACCAATAGATCAGCCAGATGCGCTCGAACCCGTCCAGGTCTTTGATCCCCGGCACAAACTCCGGGAACAACTCGACGGTTCCTTGGGTGCCCTGTGCAAATACCGGTTGCAGTGGGGTGCCGGTGGCCTGCTTGTGCGGGGTATGGATGACGCCGATGGGGATGATTTTCATTGTGCTTCGATGGCAGGAATCTTCGGCTCCTGCATTTTGGACGCTGGCACCTGCGGAGTTTTCCCGCGTGGGGCGTTGGCCATGAAGTAGAGCACGGGCACGGCCATACGGCTGATCAAGAGCGAGGCGACTTCGCCCGCCATGAGTGAAATGGCGAGCCCTTGGAAGATGGGATCGAATAGGATTACGCCTGCGCCGACGACCACCGCCATTGCCGTGAGCAGCATCGGGCGGAAGCGCACGGCACCGGCATCGACGACCGCCTCGGCCAACGGCATGCCTTCGCGCAGTCGCAGTTCGATGAAATCGACGAGGATGATCGAATTGCGCACGACGATGC
>CAIYQA010000310.1 GCA_903928175.1 uncultured Spartobacteria bacterium
GCTCCCCCTTACCAGCGCCCTTGCAGGGCGCAACCGGTTGTTGCGCGGCACCCAGGGCGACGCTGCGCTCTGCCCTGGGCTGGTTTCCCTTGCGCTTTCAGCGCACAATCAATGCGACAACGTCAAACGAAAATGCTCTATATCAGGTATACTTAATCAGCTTGAGGAGCTGTTCGCCTATTGCCTGCAGTACGGCCTGATCACCTATGGATTCCCAGGCAAGCTCGCGCAGGAACAGATCGAGTTGATCCGCTGCGCCCGCCAACAGACCGAAGCGGCTGGTTGTATGACCCATCTTTTTTGGCTTCGTTGTCAGAGTTTCGACAGTGAACGGTTTCCTTCGTTGTCAGAAAACTGTCAGAAAAGGCTTAAAACGGCTTAAAATAAAAGATCGGCATCTCTTCCGTATTTTGGTGTAACCCTCTGAAAGCGAGAGGCTTTCAGGAGCACGCCCGGCAGGACTTGAACCTGCGACCCACGGATTAGAAATCCGTTGCTCTATCCATCTGAGCTACGGGCGCGTTTGGAAAAGTTTTGGAAAGGATGAACCCGTCCCCGGACGGGCTCAATTACTTTGCCAGCGACAGCGCCCACGGCAAGCACGATTTGAGGGGAGCAACCCCCGGGCAATCGCACTCAGCGCGCATCCCTCATACTGCGCTACTCCGCCAGCGACAGTTCCGGCGTAGTCTCGCCTTCCTCTTCGTCGGCCACCACCGGGGCGATGCATTGGAGCTTCTCGCCGTCTCGCAGGTTGATGAGTTTGACCCCCATCGTGTTGCGGCTGGTCTCGCGGATTTCCTTCACGCGGGTGCGCACCATCTGTCCCTTGTTGGTGATGAGCATCAGATCGTCCTTGTCGGTGACGGTCAGCGCGCCCACCACGTCGCCGGTTTTGTCGCCGGTTTTCATGGTGATGATCCCTTTGCCGCCGCGCGCCTGGATGCGGTAATCGTCGAACGGCGTCCGTTTGCCGATGCCGTTTTCGCCCGCGACGAGCAGTTGCGCGTCGGGGTTGACGATGGCCATGCCGATGATGATGTCGCCCTTCTCAGGCCGAATGCCCCAGACGCCGACCGTGTCGCGGCCTTGGTCGCGGAGTTCTTCCTCGTGGAAGCGCAGGCTCATGCCGTTCTTGGTGATGAGGACGACTTCGTTCTGGCCGGTGGTCAGGTTCGCGTCGATGAGGCGGTCGCCCTCCTCGATCTTGATCGCGATGAGCCCGCCTTTGCGGATGTTCTGGAATCCGCCGAGGTTGGATTTTTTGACGATGCCCGACTGCGTGACAAAGACGATGTGCAACTGGTCATCCCAAGTATTATCAATGGCGGCGGGTCCGGTGCCGGAGCTCTTGGCCTGAATGCGAATCGTGGCGGCGATCTGCTCTTCGGGGCGCAGCTCCAGCAGGTTCGCGATGGAGCGACCCTTGGCGGCGCGGCCCATTTCGGGAATCTCGTACACGCGCTCGATATAGCAGCGGCCGGTCTGTGTGAAGAACATCAAATAGTCATGCGTGGTGGCCGTAAAGAGGTGCTCGACGAAATCGTCTTCCTCCTCCTCGGTGGACCCTTCGCGCGTGATCATCCCGCGCACGCCCTTGCCGCCCCGGCGCTGAGCGCGATAGGAGCTCACGGCGGTGCGTTTGATGAACCCCTTGTGGGTGATGGTGATGATGGTGCCTTCGTTGGAGATCAGGTCTTCGAGGGACATCTCGCCTTCGTCGGGGACGATCTGCGTGAGGCGCGGCGTGCCGTGCTTTTCCTTGATGGCGCGCAGTTCGTCTTTGATGATCTGGAGCACGCGGGCTTCGCGGGCCAGGATGTCCAGGAGGTCCTTGATCTTCTCGATGAGCGCCGCGTATTCGGCCTCGATCTTGTCGCGCTCGAGCCCGGTCAATTGGTAGAGGCGCAGGTCGAGGATGGAGTTGATCTGCTGTTCGCTGAAACGGTAGATGCCGTCCACGAGCCGCGCTTCGTTGCGGATCAAAATGCCGAGTTTCTCGACGTTCTTTCTGGAAAATTCATAGGCAAGCAGCTTCACCTTGGCCTCGTCGCGATTGGAGGAGCCGCGGATGATCTTGATAAAGTCATCCATGTTCGCCAACGCAATCAGGTAACCTTCCAGCGTCTCGGCGCGGTCCTCGGCCTTGCGCAGTTCAAAGCGGGTGCGGCGCAGAACGACCTCGCGGCGGTGCTCAATGTAGGCGGTGTTGGCGTCCTTGATCGAGAGAAGCTTCGGCCGCCCGTGGTCGATGGCGAGCATCGTCACCGAGAAGGAGCTTTCGAGCGAGGTGTGCTTGTAGAGATTGTTGATGACGACCTTGGGATTGCCGTCGCGCTTGAGTTCGATGACCACGCGCGTGTTCTCGTCGGACTCATCGCGGATGGCGCTGATCTCGGTGAGCACTTTCTCGTTCACCAACTCCGCAATCCGCTCCACGAGCGTCGCGCGGTTGACGTTGTAGGGAATCTCGGTGATGACGATCTGTTCGCGCCCGCCCTTGATCTCCTCCACGCCCGCCTTGCCGCGCACCTTGATGCTCCCCTTGCCGTTCTCGGTGTAGTTTTTGATGCCCGCTGTGCCGCAAATGGTGCAGCCGGTGGGGAAGTCGGGGCCTTTGACGAACTGGCGCAATCCTTCCACGGTGATGTCCGGGTCGTCGATCTGCGCGCAGATGCCGTCCACGACTTCCATCAAATTGTGCGGCGGCATGTTGGTGGCCATGCCGACGGCGATGCCGGTGCCGCCGTTGACGAGCAGGTTGGGCCATGCGGCGGGCAGCACGGTCGGTTCCGTGCGGGTTTCGTCGTAGTTGGGGACGAAATCGACGGTGTCCTTATCCATGTCGTCCATCAAAGCCGCGCCCAGGTGGGTCATCTTGGCCTCGGTGTACCGCATGGCGGCGGGCGGATCGCCTTCGACGGAGCCGAAGTTCCCCTGGCCGTCCACGAGACAGTCGCGCATCGCCCAGGATTGCGCCATGTGAACGAGCGTCGGGTAAATGACCGCTTCGCCGTGGGGATGGTAGTTACCGCTGGTGTCGCCGCAAATCTTGGCGCACTTACGATGCTGGCGGTTGGGGAAGAGCGAGAGATCGTGCATCGCGAAGAGGATGCGGCGCTGCGACGGTTTTAATCCGTCGCGGGCATCCGGCAGCGCGCGGGAAATAATGACAGACATCGAGTAGTCGAGGAACGACTTGGACATCTCCTCGGCTACATTGATCGGCTCGACTTTTTCGTTTAGGGTATACATCGCGGGAAAGTGAAATGGGATTTAATCAGGAAGCCAGGAAACCAGGAAAAGAGAATGTCTCACACGAAGGCACGGAAGGGGAGAATGACTTTCTCTTCTTCGTGCCTTCGTGTCTTCGTGTGAGAATTTCTGCCTCTTCATCCTTTTAAACGTCCAAGTTGCGCACGTTGAGGGCGTTGTCTTCGATGAAGGCGCGGCGTGGTTCGACGACGTCGCCCATCAGGATGTTGAACATCTTGTCGGCTTCGACGGCATTGGTTTCGTTGAGCTCCACGCGCAGCAGCTTGCGCTTGTCCGGGTTCATCGTGGTCTCGAAGAGCTCTTTGGCGTTCATTTCGCCCAAGCCTTTGAATCGCTTGATCTGCACGCCGCGCCGGCCGAGTTCCTTCACGCCGCTCAGGATCTGCGGGACGGCAAAGATCGGGGTGATGCTCGCTTTTTCGCCTTCGCCTTCGACCAACTCAAAAATCGGGTGGTCGCTATCGGCGTAGTGCTCGATGGTGAGCCCTTTGCGCGACAGTTCGGCGATGATTTTTTGCAGCGAGGCGCTTTCATGCAACTCGACGAGCTTGCCGCGACGGCGCGGGCCGCCATTGCCACGCGCAGTCGGAGGGGCTGCCGGAGTCGCAGGCACGCCGTCCAGGGTGAGTTCCGGCTCGGGCTCCAGTTCGAACAGGGCGAGGTCGAGGTTTTCCAGGTGGAATCCCCGCACTTCATCCTCGTCGTGGAAAAAGTGGACGCTCTCATCGTTGCCTTCGCGCACTTTGACTAAATAGGTGGGCAGTTTGCCGCTCTTGAAATCGCGCGCCGCGAGATACTTCTCGAAATCGCCGCCGTGCCGACGGACCGCTTCGCTGAATTTGTCGAGCTTCTCCAGCAGGTCGAGGATCTCCTTGAGCGCCGCGGAACTGAATTCCTTGCCGTCGGTGACATTGCGCAAGCGCACGTCTTCGAGCGCCAGCGAGATGAGGATTTTGTTGAGCTGCACGTCGTCATCGACGTATTCCTCGCGCTTCTTGCGTTTGATTTGGTAGAGCGGCGGCTGGGCGATGTAGATTTTGCCAAACTTCATCAGCTCGGTCATCTGCCGGTAGAAGAACGTCAGCAGCAGCGTGCGAATGTGCGAGCCGTCCACGTCGGCGTCCGTCATGATGATGATGCGGCCGTAGCGCAGCCGCTCCATGTTGAAGGAGCCTTCGATATCGCCGCCGCCGATGCCAGTGCCGATGGCGGTGATCATCGTCTGGATTTCGGTGTTTTGGAGCACCTTGTCCAGGCGGGCTTTCTCGACATTGATCAGCTTGCCGCGAATCGGGAGAATCGCCTGGTAACGCCGGTCGCGCCCCTGTTTGGCGGAGCCGCCTGCCGAGTCGCCCTCGACGATGTAGAGTTCCGTGAGATCCGGATCGCGCTCGGAGCAATCGGCCAGCTTGCCGGGGAGTCCGCCGCCGGTCAGCGCGCTCTTGCGGACGGTTTCCCGGGCGCGGCGGGCGGCTTCCCGGGCGCGCGAGGCCATCAAAGCCTTCTCGATCACCTTCTTGGCGACCTGCGGATTCTGATCCAGGTGGGTCATCAATCCCTCATACACAATGGAGGAAACGATGCCGTCAACTTCGGTCGTGGTGAGCTTCACCTTCGTCTGCGACTCGAAGCTCGGGTTCGGGTGCTTGATGGAAATGACCGCCGTGAGCCCTTCGCGCACGTCGTCGCCGGAGATCGCCGGGTCCTTTTCTTTCACCAAGTTGTTCTGCTTGGAATACTGGTTGATCGCCCGGGTGAGGGCGCTGCGGAAGCCGGTCAAGTGCGTGCCGCCGTCCGGGTTGGGGATGGCGTTGGTGAAGCAGAGGATCTGGTCGTTGTAAGAGTCGTTGTATTGGATCACAACGTCGCAATACATATCATCCTCGATCTCCGTCTGGTCTTTGGAGCGGAATTTCACCTTGCGCTTGCCGCCAAGCACGATCGGTTTGGGATGCAGCAACGTCTTGTTTTCGCCCAACTGGCGCACGAACTCCTCAATGCCGAGTTTGTAAAAGAAAAGCTCCTTTTTGAGCGTCTCGCCGCGTTCATCGGTGAGGGTGATCTCCAGGCCGGGGTTCAGGAACGCCAGTTCGCGCAGGCGCGCAGCCAGTTTGGGGAACTGGAACTCCGTCGTCGTGGTGAAAATCGTCGGGTCGGGCAGGAAAGTGATGAGCGTGCCGGTCTGCTTGAGATTCTTGACCTCGCCCACCACCGTCAGCTTTTGCGTGGTGACGCCGCGCTCAAACGCCATGTGGTACACCTTGCCGTCGCGGGTGACATCCGCCTTGAACCAGTCCGAAAGGGCGTTGACGCACTTCGCGCCGACACCGTGCAGGCCGCCGGAATATTTGTAAGCCCCCTGGCCGAATTTGCCGCCCGCGTGCAGGTTGGTGAGGACGAGTTCGATGGCCGGGATCTTGAATTTCGGGTGCATGTCCACCGGGATGCCGCGTCCGTTGTCCCGGATGGAGCAGGAGCCGTCGGCGTGGATGGTGATGTCGATTTTGCTGCAATGCCCGGCGAGATGTTCGTCGATGGAATTGTCGAGCACCTCAAATACGCAATGGTGCAACCCCCGCTCATCTGTGGGCCCAATGTACATGCCGGGACGCTGACGGACCCCCGCCAGCCCCTCGAGTTTGTCGATTTTGGAGGCGTCGTACAGTTGGTCGGCGGAGACGTGTCCGGAGACGTTGGATTCGTCGCAATTGGTGGGCGCGTTGGCGTCAGGTTCTGACATAGAAAAAATTCAGGGAAAATACGGGCTTAAAAGTAGCCCTTTGCCCGAAAAACAACAACCTTATTTTTCGCCTCGCGCAATCCGTTGGGGTGCGCCCCCGCTGCGGATACCATATGTTGGGAGTGGAGTTCAGCAAAGAGCTTATCAGGAAATCAGGAAATCAGGAAAAAGGAGGGGGAAATGAATCAGGAAACCAGGAACCCAGGAAACCGGAACTGGCGCAGTCAGAACATAGGTGCCACACACTATCAGGATACCAGGATGCGGGCGCAGTGACGCATCAGAACATGGGTAACAGGAATTTTCATTAACACCGGGCTTCAGCCCGGTGTGTGGACGCAACCCAAGAGTTAGCCGTTTTAACGGCTTCCGATCCAGAAATGGATCGTGCGTCTCCGCGCGCGATTCCCGGGGTGGGCGTGCAAACAAAATCGGCTCGCTGCGCTCTAAGTGCTTGGGAAAATCGCCCGCGGAGCGGCCGATCCACCCCACATCCCGCAGAGAGGATGGATTCGGAGATTCTTTTTGAGAATTGCGCTAAAAGAAGCCGTTAAAACGGCTTTTTGCCCTACGCGAACCTGCACCGGGCTAAAGCCCGGTGTTAATGAGAGGGCAAGCGGGTTGAGTTACACAGTCTCGCCCCTACCACCTCTCCCCATCGCTTCCGTCCACCACTTCGACCAGCCCCAATTCGTGCGTCTCGGCACCCTCCCTCCCCTCATTGCTTCCGCCTGGTTTCCTAGTTTCCTGATTCCTTTCCTGATACCGGGGATGGACAGATTCTCCCGCTTCTGGAATCTTCCGGGCGTGATCTCGCCTCTCCCCTCCCGGAAACCGCTCGCCTCGTTGGGCGCGCTGCTGGTGCTGCTGGCTTTGACCGGCTGGTTGCGGTGCTGGAATCACGCAGAGGTGTTTGTGGACGGGAAAACGTTTTTTGTGGACCCGGACTGTTATTCCCGGATGACCCGGGTGCAGCAGGTGTTTGAGCATCCCGGCACGGTCGTTCACCGGCACGCATTCGAGAACTGGCCCCAGGGCACCCAGCCGCACACCACGGCCCCGTTTGACTATTTGACCGCAGCGTTGGCGGGGGGGCTGCGTCCGTTCACCCCCGATTCCCAAGCCGCGCTCGACCGGGCTGGGGCGTGGATTTCCCCTCTCTTAGGGGTGCTGACGGCGGCGTTTCTCTGGTTCTGGGGCGGGCGATACCGGGCTGCCATGCTCTTTTTCTTTGCCGTGAGCCCGATTTTAGTCCACGGGACGGTGCTGGGGCGGCCCGATCACCAGTCGCTGTTGTTGCTGTGCATGGCGGTGGCTTTAGGGGCGGAGACGCGGCTTTGGGAAAATCCGTCGCGCGGCTGGGCGCTCGCGGGGGGACTGGCGTGGGGCCTGGGGTTGTGGGTTTCGCTCTATGAACCGCTGGGGTTGCTTGCGATCACACTGCTTTTGGGAGTTGCATTGGTCCGCAAGCGCTTTTTTTCGTGGGACCGGCTGGCTTGGGGTGCAGCGCTCGCGGGCGTTTTGCTGTTGGCGGCTTTGGTGGACGGCTGGCGCATGCCTGCCTCCGACCCTGTGGTGCTCGCTTATTTTGCGAACTGGTCCAAAACCATCGGTGAACTGACTCGCATGCCCTTTGTGGGGCTGCTGCATTGGACCGGCTGGCTTCTGATCCCGGCCCCCTTGCTGTTCCTCTGGCTGGGTTGGAAAAAGCGGGACCGCACCGCCGGGTTCTGGTTCGTTTTGCTGCTTACCCTCTCCGCGCTGACCTACTGGCAGGCGCGCTGGGGGTACTTCCTGGCTCTGGTCTTTGCGATGGCGCTGCCCTCGTTGCTCAACGTTTTCTCCAAACGCTGGCTCGCGATCTTGGTTTTTGCCGTGTCGCTTTGGCCGCTTACCGTCGAGTGGGATCGGCAGCTTGACCCCAAAAACACGGCGTTACGCAACGAGCAGCGCCGGGACAACCTCGCGTTGTATGACGTGGCGCAGACGCTTCGGGGCAAGCTCCAGCTTCCCGTGCTCGCCCCGTGGTGGCAATCCCCGGCCCTGGCCTACTGGTCGGGGCAGCCGTGCGTGGCCGGGAGTTCCCACGAGAGCCTCCCGGGGACGGTGGACGCCTCGCGGTTTTACCTGAGCCGCGACCCTGCGGCTGCGGAGGCGATCCTCGCGCGGCGACGGGTAGCGTGCGTGGTGGCCTACGACCCGGATCGTGTGAACGCCGTCTCCAGCGCGATTCTGGGAGAACCGGTCCCCCCGAAGGGATCGATGAGCCGGTTGCTCTACGAACGGCCCCACAGCCCGCCGCCATTTTTGCAACTGGTCTATTCCAACGCCGATTTCCGCGTTTTTCTCCGTCCGGCGGGGTTGGAACAATAAGCGCCCCACCTCCGTACGAGACCAAACCGGGAGAGCCGCCCGAAACCAGTGACGGAGAGAGAACGGATGAAGACCAAAGATTTGACCAAAGAGCCGCCATGCAGCCCGCGGGTGAGAATCCGCGATTATGTAATCCTCGCCCGCGCCATCGACAAATGCCGGGCCGAACTGGCCGGGAAAGCGGGCGAATACCATTACGATTGCCCGTTGGACCGAACGCTGTTCACCTTCAAAGGCATCACCGGCGAGGAGTTCAAGGAACAGGTGCGACGGGGGCGCAACGACGAGGATTTGGGGATATGGGTGGATGAGCACGGCATCGCCAAAACGCCCGAGGAAATCCAAGCGTGGAGCGACTCCATGGAGACCTACTGCCTCTACAACAACCTGGAAAAACGGGAGTCGTTCGTGCTGGAATGCACCCGCCTGGGGCTCAATCCCGCCAAGACCACCCTTTTTGAGTGGTTGGAAGCCGACGACCGGGCGAGCTTTCCGGCGGCGGCGCTGCACGTGTAGGGCCAATTCTCTCCATTTAAAATCCTTGCCTTTTCTCCCGATTATTGCATCCTATATTCCGTTGAAAAAACGGAATATATGAAAAGATTTATCACCTTCTTTGTTGCCGTTCTCACTTTCGCGTTCCTGATGCCAGACTTTGCTGCGGGGAAAGGTGCCGCGGGGAAAAAACCCACTCCCAATAGCACGCCCGCAAAGGCCATGCCCCCGCATATCGAGAGCATTTCGGCGGATTCCATTACGGTCAAAAACGGCACCCGGACGAGGACGTACAAGATCACGAACTTTACCAGCATTGAACTCAATGGAAGCAAGGTGCCTGTGAGTGCTTTGAAGACCGGAATGCCCGTGACTGTGGAAGCCGGCGTGGATGAAACTGTTGCGCAATCCATTTGCGCCGGTCATGTAGAGTAGTGTGGCGTTGGCGCAATAGACGGTTGGGTTCTCAATTCCTTATTCTTTCCGCTTTCCGAGCGGGGAATTCGGGACTACGTTTTGCCCCCTTATGTTAAGCGCAGGCATTGTCGGGCTTCCCAACGTCGGTAAATCGACCCTCTTCAACGCGGTCACGCGCACGCGCAAGGCGCAGGCGGCGAATTATCCGTTCTGTACCATCGACCCCAACCAGGGGGTGGTGGTGGTGCCCGATCCCCGACTCGCCGCGCTCTCCAAAATTTCCCATTCCAAAAAACTGATCCCGGCGGTGATCGAGTTTGTGGACATCGCCGGGCTCGTGCGCGGCGCCAGCCAGGGCGAGGGGCTGGGCAACCAATTTTTGAGCCACATCCGCGAGGTGAACGCCATCGTGCAGGTGGTGCGCTGCTTTGAGAACGACGACATCCATCACGTCGCCGGGAGCATCGACCCGGTGCGCGATATCGAGGTGATCAATACCGAGTTGATCCTCGCGGACATGGCTTCCATCCAAAAACGGGGCGAGCGGTTGCAAAAAGCTGTCCGCGTAGGCGACAAAGTGGCCAAAGCGGAGTGGGCCGTCATTGAGAAGCTGATTCCCCATCTCGACGCGGGCAAACCGGCGATCACGTTGGATTTGAGCGAGGAAGAGAAGCGGGTTGCCCGGGAATTCATGATGATGACGATGAAGCCGACCATCTTCGCCTGCAATGTGGCCGAGGGGGACCTGGCGCAGATCGCCGCCGAGATCGATGCGGCGCAGGAGCAGGAAGGCGGGCCCGCCAAGGATGTGGTGGAGCTGCACCCATCCACCCGCTACGTCAAAGCCGTGCAGGATTACGTCCGCACGCACCTCGCCACCGAAGCGGTCGTCATCAGTGCACAAATCGAGAGTGAATTGATCGACCTGCCCGAGGAGGAGGCTCAGGAATATTTGAAAGACCTGGGCGTGAGCGAAAGCGGCGTCGGTTCGTTGATCCGGGCTGTCTATCACCTGCTCGGCCTGCGCACCTACCTGACCACCGGCGAGCAGGAAACCCGCGCCTGGACCATCCACGCCGGGGACAAAGCGCCCGCAGCGGCAGGGGTGATCCACTCCGATTTCGAGCGCGGGTTCATTGCCGCGGAAACCATCGGTTTTGACGAGTTGGTCTCCTTTGGCTCCTACGCCAAAGCCCGCGAGGCAGGCAAGCTGCGCATTGAAGGCAAGGAATACGTCGTCAAGGACGGCGACGTCGTGGAGTTCCGCTTCAACGTGTAGGTTGCGGTAAGCCCGCCTTTCACGTCCGGGGAGCGCACGCGCGTGCGCTCCCCGGCAACCGATTCCCCCTCCTGGTTCGATTGTAGAGGCGGAGCGAATGGCAAGTCACCGCCACTGAGGCTCCGAACCATGGAAATGAACGCGCAACCGGCACCAGATCGTGGCGCATCCCTGCCGTGAAATCTTTGAGCCTTCGGGGCAAATTGATGCTTTTGATGATGCTGGCGTTCCTGCCCGTGCTGGTGCTGGAGGTGAACTCCGCGGCGGAACTGGAGCGGCGCGCGGGCCAGAACGCCCGGGAGGAGGCGATGCGGCTCTCGCGGCTTTGCGCCGGGAATCAGCAGACCTTGATCGCCTCCGTGCGCCAACTTCTGACGGTGCTGGCCGAGACGGAAGGGGTCCAGCGGCAATACAACGGGGAATGCCAGACGCTGTTTGAAAAATTGCTGAAGGAAAACCCGATGTTCGCAGTCGTCGGAGCACTCGATGCCCAGGGGAACGTCTTTTGCAGCGCTCCGGCGATCCACGAGACGATGAATCTGGCGGACCGCCCCTTTTTCAAGCGCGCGGTGGCGTCGAAGAATTTTGCCATTGGCGAATACACCCGGGGGCGCATCACCGGGAAACCGACGCTTCACCTGGCGCGCCCTGTCTTGAACGAGGCGGGGATGGTGACGGCGGTGGTTTATGTGGGGCTGGACCTGAGGGCCATCAGCGACTTTGGGACGCAGGTGATGCTGCCCCCAGGCGGCACGCTGTCGATGGTTGGTCCCGAAGACGTGCTCTTAATCCGCCATCCCGATCCGGAACGGTGGCTGGGCAAACGTGCAACCCGGGGCTGGATGACCGGCGCGGTCGCGCCAAATGCCAGCGAAGGTTTTGTGGAGGCGGAGGGAATGGACCGCCAGGAGCGCATTTATGCAATCAACCGCATTGATGCCCCGGGCATCGGGAGCTTGTATGTAAGCGTCGGGGTTTCCAAGAAGGAGGCGTATGCCCCGTTTCGCAAACAGATCCGCGATCAACTTCTCACCATGGCGGGCATTGTTTCCCTGGCTTTGGCGGCAGCGTGGATGCTCGGCAGGAATGCCATCGTGCACCCCGCACGGCATCTCGCAAGCGTGGCGCGGGTCCTGAGCGCGGGGCATCTGAATGTGCGCAGCTCGTTGCGGGGCGGCGAATTTGGCGAGATCGGCGACGCATTCAACCAAATGGCGGAGGTGCTATCCCGGCGGATCGCAGAACTGAACAAAGCGCAGGAAGATTTGCGCCACGCCCACGACGAACTGGAACTGCGGGTGCAAGAACGCACCCGGGAACTCCACCGCGCCCGCGAGCGGATGGTGGATGCCATTGAGAACCTTGACGCCGGGTTTGTCATGTTCGGCCCGGACGAACGGCTCGTGGTCTGCAATGAGACATTCCGCACGATGTTTGGCATTTGCGCCGATGTCATCGTGCCCGGAGTCGGTTTCGAGGAGATTTTACGCGAGTTTGTGCGCCGAGGCGGGCACATCAATGGCGTTGTGGATATGGAGGGATGGGTGCGCGATCGCATTGCGCTCTTTCGCCAGGCCGACAGCCGCGAGTTTGACCAGAAGCTCAACGGGCGCTGGATTCGCGTCAGCGATCACCGGATGCGCGACGGTGGCGTGGTTTCGCTGCGCACGGACGTCACCAACCTCAAGGAAATCCAGGAAACGCTCATTCTGCGCGACCGGGCCATTGCCTCGGTGGTGAGCGGCGTGGTGATCACCGACCCGACCCAGCCCGACAACCCGATCATCGATGTCAACCCCGCTTTCGAGCGGATGACCGGCTATTCCAAAGAGGAATCGCTGGGCCGCAACTGCCGGTTTTTGCAGGGGCCGGAGAGCGATCCGGAGACCATCGCCTTTATTCGGGACGCCACTTGCGCCGTCCGGGAGTGCCAGGCCGTGGTCCGCAATTACCGCAAGGACGGAACCCCGTTTTGGAATGAAATCAAGATCACGCCGGTGCGCGATCACGCCACCGGGAAGGCGATCCATTTCGTGGGCGTCTTGACGGATGTGAGCGACCGGATCGAGTCCCAAAAGGCTCTGGAGCGGGTCCTGGCCGAGTTGCACCGCTCCAACCAGGAACTCGAACAGTTCGCCTACATGGTTTCCCACGATTTGCAGGAGCCGCTGCGGATGGTTGCCAGTTATACCCAACTCCTGGCCCGGCGCTACAAGGATCATCTCGATGCCAACGCCCGGGAATTCATCGGCTACGCGGTGGATGGAGCGCAGCGCATGCAAGGGTTTATCCAGGATATTTTGCAATTTTCCCGTGTGGGAACCCACGGGCGCCCCTTTGAATGGCTCGATGTCGGGCAGGTGGTCCGCCGCGCGATGGACAATCTCCGGGTGGCCATCGAGGAAAAAAACGCCCGGGTGATCTGTGGCGCGATGCCCGAACTGGAAGCCGATCCCGTGCAGCTCGGCCAGCTTTTCCAAAACCTGATCGGCAACGCGCTGAAATTCGGCGGAGCCGAACCGGTGCAGATCGAAATCGCGGCGACGCGGCGCGACGAGATGTGGGAGTTTGCCGTGCGCGATAACGGCATCGGCATCGGGCCGGAGGACGTCGAGCGCATTTTTGTGATTTTCCAGCGCCTGCACACCCGTCAGGAATACCACGGGAGCGGAATTGGCCTGGCGATCTGCAAGCGCATCGTCGAGCGTCACGGGGGGCGCATCTGGGTGGAATCCGAACCGGGCAAGGGTTCCACTTTTTATTTTACCATCCCCGAACGGCACGAGGCCCCCTCTTCGCCGATTCCCATCTAGTGTCGTTCCAACCCAACCCCATCCGCGCGTCCATTGCGCAAATAAACCGATGCCAGGGAGCCAACCAGTAACGGTGCAACAGCCCACGCTCCGGGTGCTGCTTGTGGAAGACAACCCAGGCGATGCGCGGCTGATCATGGAACTGCTCAGGGAAGCCCGGGCGGGTCGCTTTGAGACGGCGGTGGCTTCCCGGCTTTCCGAGGCCATGGAAAAGCTTGCCACGGATCATTTCCAACTCATTTTGCTGGACCTCTCGCTGCCCGACAGCCACGGCATCGAGACCTTCCGCAAAATGACGGCGCACGCCCCGCTCATCCCGCTGATCGTCTTGAGCGGGCTGGACGACGAGGCGCTTGCGTTGCAGACGGTGGAACAGGGGGCTCAGGATTACCTGGTGAAGGGACAGGTGGATCCCCGGATTCTTGAGCGCGCCATTCGTTACGCGATGAAACGCGTGGAGGCGGAACGGGCGCTTGCCGAAGAGCGCAACTTGTTGCGTAGCGTCATCGACAACCTTCTGGACTCCATTTACGTGAAGGACACCCTGGGCCGCTATCTGCTCGACAACAGCGCCCATCGGCGGATGCTCGGCGCGGATTCCCCGGAGCAGGTGGTGGGCAAAACCGCGTTTGACTTTTTTCCAGAACCGATGGCCGCAAAATTCAAGGAGGATGACGAAGCGGTGCTCCGCTCCGGCGAGCCGATCATCAACCGCGAAGAAGTGCGCGTCTCTGCGGAATTCGATACCGTGCGCTGGATGTCGATGACCAAGGTGCCGTTGCGCAACCGCAGCGGCCAGTTTATCGGCGTGATCGGCATCGGGCGCGACATCACGGAACGCAAGGCGGCCGAGGAACAGATTTTCCGATACAACGCGGAAATCCGCCAACGCAACGCAGAACTCGAAGACGACCTGCATATGGCGCGCGAGATTCAGCAGGCGTTTTTGCCCCAGCAATACCCGACCTTTCCGCGCGGGGCCTCCCCGGCGGAAAGCGCCATCCGGTTCTGGAGCCGCTACATCCCCACAACCACCGTGGGGGGCGATTTCTTTCACATCCTCCCGCTTTCGGATACCGAGGCGGGAATTTTTATCTGCGATGTGATGGGGCACGGGGTCCGTGCCGCCCTCGTGACGGCCATCCAGCGGGCGTTGGTGGAGGAAATGCTGCCGGCCGCCAACGATTCCGGCCGGTTCCTCACCGAGATCAACCGCGCCTTGCTCTCCATCCTGCGCCGGGCGCGCACGCCGATGTTCGCCTCCGCTTTTTCCCTGGTGGTGGATACCGCGCGGGGCTGCGTGCGCTATGCCAATGCGGGGCACCCGAGCCCGATCCATATCCGGCGGGAAACCGGGGAGATCCGCTTCCTGTGCGGCGAGTCCGAGCGCCCCGGCCCGGCCCTGGGGGTATTCCGGGATGCCGTGTATGAAACCCGGACCGTTCCCATCAAGCCCCACGATCTTTTGCTGTTATTCACCGATGGCCTTTACGAGGTGGAAGGCAGCGGGGACGCTTTTTTCAGCCAGGAGATGTTGCTCGCGCTCTTGCGCAAGCAGTTGGACAAACCCACCGAAAGGCTGATGGATGACACCTTGAACGAAGTCCGCGACTTCGCCCTGGGGCACACTTTTACAGACGATGTGTGCCTGATTGGTGTGGAAATTGAACGCACGGATGCTATTCTGCCTATGAATGCGTAGCGTTCGCTATGAAACCACCCCCTAAATTTATTCGCGTTCTCCTTGTGGAAGAGAATGAGCAGGATGAAAAGCTCATTGCCCAAATGCTGGGCGAATGCGGGAGCGGCCAATTTATTTTGCTCGGCGTTTTCCGGCGCCTGGAAGAGGCGTTGGACGGTCTGGATGCCGTGGGAGGGGTGGATGTGATCCTGCTGGACCTCGCGCTGCCCGATTCCCAGGGGCTGGAAACCTTCTCCCGCTTCGCAAAAGCGGCACCGGAGCAACCGGTGATTATTTTGACCGGATATGACGACGAGCCGCTGGCTATCGAGGCGGTTCGCATGGGCGCTCAGGATTACTTGGTAAAGTATGAGATGACGGGCAAGGGGCTCGTGCGCAGCATTCATTGCGCGATCGAACGCAAGCAGGCGGCGCTGGAGGCAAGCGGAGTCCGCGACGATCTGGAAAAGCGGGTCGGCGAACTCAACCAGGCATTGACGCAAGTCAACGGACGCCTTTCCGAAGCGCTGGACGAATTGAGCTCCGCTCAATACATGGCAGCGCAACAGGAACGCTTGCACGCCATGGAACGCATGGCGGGAGGCATCGCTCACGATTTCAACAACGCGCTTTCCCCCATCCTGGCCTATAGCGAATGGCTCTTGAGAAAAACCGGCGCCTTGGATGACGAGACCGGTTTGCGCAAGGCTTTGCACAGCATCCACAGCGCAGCAGGGCATTGCGCCGGGGTGGTCACCCAGTTGCGCGAATTTTGCCGCTCGCGGGATGAATTCGACCCGTATGCGCCGCTGGATTTGGGCGAGGTACTGCAACAAGTCATTCACCTGACCCGGTCCTCCTGGAAGGACCAGGCCCAGACGCGGGGTTGCGACATCACCATGGAAACGCGGTTTTGCGAAACCCCGAAAATCCAGGGTGCCCGGGAGGATTTGGTGGAGCTTTTCGCCAATCTCATTCTGAACGCGGCGGATTCGATCCACGAAAAAGGGGTGATCACGGTGGATGTTTCCAGCCTGCACGAGCGCGTGCTCGTGTGCATCTCCGATAACGGAGAGGGGCTGAACAAGGAGGCGGGCGATCCCAGCATGGAACCGCTTTTCACGGCGAAGACCGACAGTGAAATCGGCCGGGACCTCGGGTTTGGGATGATGTATGTGATCGCACAACGGCATAACGCCGAAATCCACATCGAAAACGTGGACGGCGGCGGCACGAAAGTCACTTTGGATTTCCCCGCCTTGCTCGCAGAGTCGGCCGCTCCGCAAAAAGAGGAGGCGCTTGCAGCAGCTTTCCAACCGATCAAGGGGCTTCGGATTCTGGCGGTCGAGGACGAGCCGGGCATCCGCGTGGTTCTCGGCATCTATCTCGCTGAGGACGGGCACACGGCCGAATTTGCGGCGGATGGAGCCGAGGCGCTCTCCAAGTTTGAAAAGGGGCGCTTCGATATTCTGCTCACCGATTACTCCATGCCCGGCATGAGCGGCGACCGGCTGGCCGCCACGGTAAGGGATACCGATCCCAACATCCGGGTCGCGCTGCTTACCGGCTTTGGGTCGCAGATGCCCCAGGGGGCGCCGTTGAGACTGGAAATGGATGCCATCATCGCAAAGCCGTTCACTCTCAAGACGCTCCAGCAAGGGATTGCGGAGGCGATGGAGGGCGGAAAGTGAGGGAGCCCGCGATGAAGAAATGCCTCCCCCATTACTGCATCACAAACGGCGCGGATTTTAAGCTGAAACATTGCGATCCCGGCGACACGGGCGATCTCCATTCCAAAGAAGAAGCGGAGGGATTGCTCCAGCGCGGCATTGCCGAGCTTTCCGAGCTCCAGGAGAAATTGTATGCGCAGGACAAATGGGCGCTTCTGCTCATTTTCCAAGCCATGGACGCCGCCGGGAAGGACGGCACAATCAAGCACGTGATGAGCGGCGTGAACCCGCAGGGGTGCGATGTGCATTCCTTTAAGACCCCTTCAGCGCAGGAACTCGACCACGATTTTCTTTGGCGCTCGAATCTGGCCCTGCCCGAGCGCGGGCGGATCGGCATCTTTAATCGCAGTTACTATGAGGAAACGCTCGTGGTGCGGGTGCACCCCAAGTTTCTTGAGCAGCAGAAACTCCCACAGGAGCTTGTCACCAAAAAAATCTGGCGGGAACGCTTTGAGGACATCAACCACTACGAGCGCTACCTCACGCGCAACGGCGTGGTGATCCGCAAATTTTTTCTCCACGTTTCCAAGGAAGAGCAAAAACGGCGTTTCCTGAGCCGGTTGGAAGAGAAAGAAAAGAATTGGAAATTTTCCATGGCCGACGCCGCCGAACGCGAGCATTGGGGCGACTACATGCGCGCCTACGAGCAGACGATCCGCCACACCGCCACGCCGCATGCGCCCTGGTATGTGGTTCCCGCCGACAACAAATGGTTCACGCGCCTGGTGGTGGCCGACGCCATCGTGGACACCCTCAAATCGCTCGATCTCGCGTTCCCCAAAGTGGACGCCGCCCAACGCCGGGAATTGGCGGCAGTCCGCGAAACGCTGGTCAGGTAGGAACTGGCACGCCGTCCCTGTCTGCGCCCGCTACCTTGCGCATTTACGCTTCAATGGCTC
Organism: uncultured Spartobacteria bacterium; assembly: GCA_903928175.1. Lineage (GTDB taxonomy): Bacteria > Verrucomicrobiota > Verrucomicrobiia > Chthoniobacterales > Chthoniobacteraceae > UBA695. The sequence goes on from CAIYQA010000310.1 coordinate 17,704, forward strand.
CTCCCAGCGCCCTTGCAGGGCGCATCCGCTTGCTCGCGACACCCAGGGCGGCGCTCCGCTTGCCCTGGGCTTGCTTACCCTGCGCTTTCAGCGCGCAGGAGGTCTTCGAGCGCAGCGCGCAGGAGGTCTTCGAGCGCAGCGCGCTGGAGGTCTTCGAGCGCAGCGCGCTGGAGGTCTTCGAGCGCAGCGCGCTGGAGGTCTTCGAGCGCAGCGCGCTGGAGTCTTCGAGTGCAGATGTGACGTGGCACCTCGCGCATTTACGCCCCGAAGGGGCGCAGGATACCAGCCCAGGGCAACGCCCTGGGTTTACA
>CAIYQA010000311.1 GCA_903928175.1 uncultured Spartobacteria bacterium
AACTCTCAACTAAAAACTCTCAACTGTCCTCCATGGCCCTCCTCGACCGCCTTTTCAAGCTCCGCGAAGACCCCGACACGGCAAAGCCGTTTCTCCAGCATTTGGAGGAACTGCGCTGGATGATTCTCAAAATGGCCCTGGCGCTCGGGATTTGCATGACCGGGAGCCTCTATTACCAGAAAACCCTGGTGCATCTGATGGAACGGCCGCTGGCGCAGATCGACCCCTCTCTCGTTTCCAAGCTCCAGAACCTCGGCGTGATCGACCCGATTACGATCTCCTTCTCGCTCGCGTTTTACGCCGGAATTGTCCTCTCGTTTCCCCTGCTCTTGTTTTTCGTGGCGCAATTCGTCATCCCGGCCCTGACCCGCAAGGAACGGCACATTGTTTTCCCGGCCATTGCGGTTGGGTTCGGCCTGTTTTTGACCGGCGTGCTGCTTTGTTACTTTGTCATCCTGCCGCAAACGCTGCGGTTCTGCTTCGACTACTCCAAGTCGCTCAACTTCGCGCCGTCGTGGACGGTGCGGGAATATTTTTCGTTCGTGACCCAGATGCTCGTCGCCTTTGGGGCGGCGTTCGAGCTGCCTGTGGCGGTGATTGTCCTGGCCTACCTGGAATTGGTCACCTTTGCCCTGCTCAACCGGACCCGGCCGTACGCCTACGTGCTGGTGCTCACGCTGGCAGCGATTCTCGCCCCCACGCCCGACCCGCTCTCGTTCCTCGCGCTCGGAGGGCCGATGTGCCTGCTCTACGAAGCGTGCATCTGGATCGCGTGGATGCTTGAAAAGCGCCGCCAAAACGGCTAATTGCACGCCAAGCCATGAACACATTATCCAAAGCCCTGTTACGTTCCCTCGCCTGTTTAGCCGTCGGCGCCGCCGGGGTTTCGCAGGCCGAAACGCGTTCCATTTCCAATCCGCTGCCGGAAAGCGCCGTCGTGCAATTCGTCGTGGCTTCGGGCAGAACAGTGCATGAAGGCGAGGCGCTCGTGGTTTTGGACGCCACCCCCTGGCTGGAAAAGCGGCGCGCCGCAGAGGTCGCGTTGCAAACAGCGCTGGCCGAAGCCCAGGCCAATGAGGAGAAGATTGCGCCGCTGGAAGCCGCCAACGCCGCCGCCCTCGCCACCGCTGCCGATGAGGTGAACCAGGCCGAGCGCATGCTCAAACGGTTTGTCGAGGGGGACGCCCGGGCGAACGAGTTGACCCTCATCCTGAGCGCCATCGATGCCAAGGCGGATTTTGATCGCCAGCAGGAGCGCTATACCTCCAGGGACAAGCTGCTCGCCAGCGGCTGTATTGCAAAAATCCAATACAACGCGGAGGAAGTTGAGTTGACCAAAACGAAATACGCGATGGAAATCGCCCAATTGAAACTGGATTCGTTCGAGAAATACGAAAAACCGCAGTTGATCGATCAATTTACGAATCAGGTTGCCCAAAAGAAGAAGGCACAGGCCAATTTGCAAACGCAATGCGTTAAAAACGTCAAGGCCGCCCAAGCCGCCCTGCAAGCCTCGAAGGAAAAGGTCAAATCGCTGACCGAACAACGCGACCGCTATTCCCAATGGCTGGAAAAAACCGCAATTTATGCCCCAAGCGAAGGGCGTTTTTACCCGGGAAACCCGGAGCAGCCCGAGGTGAAGATTGAACCCGGCGCATTGGTCGGCGCCGCCCACGTCCTCGGCCTGCTTAAAAAGCCATGAGTGCGGCGGAACTCGGCCCCACGCTCTTGGACGCCCCGACCATCGCGGCACGCCTGGATGCGCTCGCAGGCGAGATCACCGCGTTTTACGAGGGCAAACCGCTCACGGTTTTGGCGATCCTCAACGGCAGTCTGGTATTCGCTGCGGATTTGCTGCGGCGCATCCCGCTCGCCCTGCGGCTCGAATGCCTGGGCGTGGCGAGCTACCACGGCGGACTGGCAAGCAGCGGGGCCGTCACTTTTCTCCAGAGCGGGCTGCCGGATGTCGCCGGTCGGCACGTGCTCATTTTGGACGACATTCTCGACACCGGCTGCACGCTGGCCGCCATCCGGCAGCGGCTCCTTGCAGAAGCAGCCCCGTTGAGCGTGCGCGTGGCCGTTCTTTTGCGAAAAAACAAACCGCGCGCGCAACCGCTCGATGCCGATTACGTCGGGTTCGACCTGGACGATGTGTTTGTCGTCGGCTACGGCTTGGACCATCAAGGCCACTACCGAAACCTCCCGGAAGTGCGCATGTTGGATTCAAAAATCAGGAAGCCAGGAAACCAGGAATAGAAAAACCATCTTCTCTTTCCTGGTTTCCTGGCTTATCCTCTCGCAAGGCTCGGGGCTCCGCTAATGGGCTGCGCTGCGCTCCGCTCTCACGAAACCGCTATCGCGGTAAGGCGGTCCTGATTCAATCCTTTTCGCTCGCCACCACCCGCTGCAAACAGGCATCAATGAGCGCCACCTGCACGCGTACGCGCTGTTCCAATGCAAACTCGCTGGGAGTCTCAAATGTAAACGTGCGCTCGGCGTGGTGGAGGTGCAGATAAACCGCCTCGGGAATCGCCGGGAATTTGTTCACATTGATTTTGCGCCGGACCAATCCCGCTTTCGAAGTGCGCCGATTATCAATGATGGTACGGCCTTCGATGGGAATCAGCGGACGGGCCAGTTCCACCAGTTCCTCGCCCCAAAACGGCGCCCGGCGTTCCAATTCGTAAAGGTAGAGCCCGTGGCCGTCGTA
>CAIYQA010000312.1 GCA_903928175.1 uncultured Spartobacteria bacterium
CCCCCCCTTACCAGCGCCCTTGCAGGGCGCAACCGGTTGTTGCGCGGCACCCAGGGCGACGCTGCGCTCTGCCCTGGGCTGGTTTCCCTTGCGCTTTCAGCGCACAATCAATGCGACAACGTCAAACGAAAATGCTCTAGGAATCACAGCCTGCGCGCAACTGGACCATCGGTCGCAGGGGGGATGCCGACGCTCCCCTCGACTTGATGCAGTGGATGCACGCGCGCAACCCCTACGAGGGATTCGATTTCGCGGGTATTCCCTTCGACCCCAGCGGCTGGGGAAGCACCTCTCCCATATTCCGCAAACTCATCGAAGAAAAGCGCCCCCGTTTGATCATCGAAGTGGGCACATGGAAGGGTGGCTCCGCCTTGCGCATGGCGGACATTCTCAAGGAAATCAAGTCTCCCGCACAGATCATCTGTGTGGACACATGGCTGGGCGCCCTGGAGTTCTGGAACCGCCATGAACACCCCGAACGCCATGCCGCTCTCAAACTCGTCAACGGTTACCCCTCTGTTTATTATGAATTCCTGGCCAATGTGTGCCATGCCGGGCACCAAAAGCGGATCGTCCCGGCCGCACCACGTTGCCAGCCCTGAATGAGTTTTTAGTTATGAAGCGGCCTATCATTGAACGCAATCGCCGATACAATGATGGAAACAGTATCGAGCGTGAGGTGCAACGCGGACTTTCCCGGAACGGATACTACCGCGGCCCCATCGACGGAGATGTCGGCTATGGAACGCGCGCTGCAATCCGCGCATACCAGCTTGACAACGGTCCCGCTCCTACATCCTACATCAATAGTGAACTTCTGGTTTCACTCCAGGTGCGCTAATTCGGAGATTGAAACTCAACCTGCCTTGAGTTCCGCGAGCAATCGGTCGAGTTGTATCGTGACGATTGTCGCCCCGGTGTCGCTAAATCCATAGGGCAAGATGAGCTTTCCGCCGTGCATCAATCCGCCACAGGTATAAACCACGTTGGGCACATAGCCCTCTCGTTCGCTCTCTTGCGGAGTTACAAGCGGTTCTTTTAGGTGGCTAAGCACCTTTGACGGGTCATTGAGATCAAGAAGCATCGCGCCGATGCAATATTTGCGCATGGGGCCGACGCCGTGCGTGATGACCAGCCAACCGGCCTCCGTTTCAATGGGGGAGCCGCAATTGCCGATTTTTACGGATTCCCACGATTCCCCTGGTCTTTGCAGCAACTTCGGGTCACTCCAAAAGTGTGGGTTATCGGAGAACATCAGGAACAGGTTCTCGTCGTCTTGGCGGGAGATCATGGCGTAGCGCCCGTCAATACGGCGAGGGAAGAGAGCCATGCCTTTGTTTTGTACCGCGCGTCCGTTGAGCGTTAGCGCGCGGAAGTGCAGGAAATCTCTGGTCTCAAGGAGTTGCGGCAGAATGGCGCGACCATTGTAAGCGGTATACGTTGCGTAGTATATTACGCTACCATCGTCTTCGACAAAACGGACAAACCGGGCGTCTTCCATGCCATTGCTTTCGTTGGAGGAGACCGGGAAGATGATGCGCTCGGACACGGCAACCGAGGGGTCAAAATCGACTTCGTAGTTGGACTGCGCCAGCCACCGCACACACTCCATGGTCCGCTCCACATCCCTAGGCAAGTGCCCTTTTCCCTGGTTGGCCCGCTGCATGGATTTTTCCAACCCACTAAGCGTGAATGTTTCGCCCAACGATTCCATGACGAGGTCGCTCCAGTCGTTCTCGAAACCCATCTCCATGAGCTTGTCGAGGAAGACGGTTTTGAGATAGGTCGGATTCGGATTGACCCTGGGTGCCGTGACAAAACGCGAGGGCACTTCCAATGCAATCGCGTGGTCGGCGCGAATGATGCCGGTACGGAATTCGATCGACGAGATGTGGCCTTCGCCGGTCGCCCGCAAGCTCATGATGAAGCGCAGTTCGCCCTCGGCGAGGTCGCTTTGATCCGGGTGCGCCACCAACGAGGGGTTGAAGAGAGCGGCTGCTTCCAGGGAGTATTCGCCGGAGAAAAGCGCGCCGATGTAGAGTTTTCGCGCCTCGGAAAGCGGTCGGCTGCTGAAGACATGCCCCTTTACCTTCTCAAAGTGTTTCCGCCAAGTGGCACGCATATCCAAATGCCGTTTGCCGAAGTTTTCGGCGACGGCGACGAGTTGCTCCTCGGTTTCAGATTCGCTGAGGGCCAGCGCGCGCCCGATGATATTCACGATGCGCGCGGGGTTGCCGGGAATGAATGGCCGGATGAGCACGCGGGAACTGTCGGGCCGAAGGAGAACGCCAGTGGGCTGGAGATTCAGATTGCTCATGGCTGGGAAATAATGATCTGAGCCCCTTCGGAACGGGTGAGTTCCGCGTAGGAGAGATAGAAGGCGAGGCTCGATTCCGCGCCCTGGTTTTGATTGAGGTGATCTTGTAGAAGGGCATCGCGACAGCCGCCGGTTGCGGAATCATAAAGCGGTTGGCCGAGATCGTTTCGCCCGAGGAACCACTCGAAACATCGGCGTGCCGCTTTCCGCCAGAACTCGTCGCGAGTCACCGCGAACGCTTCGAGGCAGGCCGAAACCATCGCGTGGGCTTCCAAGGGTTGCTGATCAAAGCGAGCCTTCTCCCCGCCGCGCACCCAAAAGCCGTGGCAACCGATTGGCGCAAAGTGCCCGCTTTCCGCCGTCTGCGCATCGAGCAGCCAGCGGAGCGAGGTGAGGCCGATTTCCCGGATTTCTGTTTGCCCTGTCCAATGACCGCTGAGGATCATCGCGTGGGAAAGCTTCGCATTATCATAGGTGACGATGCGCTCGAACCACGACCAGTCTGGTGACGAGTTTGCGTGGAACAAATCCGCGAGCATATTCGTCAAAACATCGCGCGTCTGGCTGACCACACGATCCCCGGAAAACGTGCGCAGATATTCGTGAATAGCAATAAGTGCAAATGCCCACGCGCGGGGCGAGCTAAAGCGCACGACCGGCGGCAGCCCGCGTTGAAACAGCAGACCGCAGAGATTGCGATGGCCTTCATCTTGCGAACGCCCCAGCGCCGTTCCCACCGCCCACAATGCGCGCGCATGACTGTCCTCTGAACCGTGGAGCTCCAGCCAGTTGCGTTCGTGGCTCATGAAATTGCGAAAGCGGCAGGTGTTCGCATCGAAGGCATACCACAGAAAGGCGAGGTAACTGCTGGCCAAGCGATCCAGCTTCGGTTCGGGCAAATTCAAATCCTGCATCAACACCGTGAAAATAAAAGCGCGGGCGTTATCGTCTGTGCAATAGGCTTCGTGATAGTTCGGAACGTTGTAGATGGCGTGCTGAAAGATGCCTGTGTGATCGCTCATCTTGAAGAGGTGATCGAGCTTCAGCGGCGGAACCGGATAATTTGCATTCTCGACTTTTCGAGCGGCAACCGTCTCGACGGAGGGCACGCTCAGACTCGCCCGGGCACGCTCAAAGCTCTCCATGTAACGCCGTGCCACCACCGGCCAGATCATTTCCCGGCCAGCCTTCCACGCGCGCTTGCGCATTGCGGTCATCAGAGTCGGATTGGAGAGGAAATGGTTCACGCCGTTTGCAATGGCCTCCGAGTCAGCGAAAGGCACCAGGATGCCGCGCTCCTCGGCAAGCAACTCCTGGGCGTGCCAATACGGAGTCGAAATAAGCGCCTTGCCTGCCCCGAACGTGTACGCCAGCGTGCCCGAAGTAATCTGTGCTTCGTTGAGATAAGGCGTAATGTAGATGTCCGCAGCGCCGATGAATTCCTTGAGTTCCTCCAATGTTACGAAGCGGTTGTGAAAGATCACGTTGTCAGACACTCCGAGGTCACAAGCCAGTTGCTGTAATTTCTCGCGGTATGCCTCGCCCTCCGCTGCGATGAGGCGTGGGTGCGTTGCCCCAAGCACCATATAGACAACGTCAGGATGCTGTTTGAGAATCGACGGCAACGCGTTGATCGCGTGCTCGATCCCTTTGTTCGGCGAGAGCAGGCCAAAGGTGAGCAGCACCGTTTTACCCTCCACATGAAACAGATCCTTAAAAAAGTTCGAGTCGATGAACGGCATGTCGATGACGCCGTGTGGAATGAGATCAATCTTTCCGGGGTCTATACCATAGATTTTCTCCAGAAAGTCGCGCCCGCGCTCGGCCATCACAACAAATCGCTGGGAAAGGGCATCGAGTTGCTTCATCACCGCGCGCTGATCGTCATTTGGGTCGCGCAGCACCGTGTGCAGTGTCGTCACAACGGGCATGCGCACCTCGCGCAGAAATTCCAGCAAATGGCTGCCCGCCGCGCCGCCGTAAATGCCGAACTCATGCTGCACGGAGACGACTTCCACGTTGTTGATGTTCAGAAATTCCGCCGCGCGTCGGTAGGAATCGAGTTCCTGCTCTGCGATCTCGAAGCGCACCCGCTCCGAATAATCGTAGCCTTCCGGGCGATCATTCACCGATCCCACGATGCATTGAGCCTGTGGAAACTCTGCCGCGATCGCTTCGCAAATATCTGCCGTGAAGGTGGCGATGCCGCACCGCCGGGGCACGTAATCGCCAAGAAAGGCGATGTGTTTGGTATTGAGGGTCTTTTCCATAGTCGTCGAGATCGGATGATTTCGAGCGCCGCACAATGGCAGTGACCAGTGAATCGCCTACAAACGGCAAGAAGTCCTGAACGAAACAACTGAGTCTCGGGCTCGAACCCTCTTGGGTCAATTCGCATTTTCCACGAGTCTGTTCACCCGGCTGCTCACCTTTCTAATGCGTTGCCGTGGCTCTCAAAATATGCCGAGCGCGCCGCCGCGTAGGGATCAAGCGTCGCGCTCATGAGGTCATCGTAGTCTTCGATATGCAACGAGGTGCGGTTGACGGCATTCACACCACCCGCACCAACAGTTACAGCAAGCGGCACGTTCACATACCATAACGGATTTAACGCTTCATCGCCAGCCAGCCCTACGGTACCACGAACGCTGGATGGCCCGAGAACCGGCCAGTTCAGGTAGATGCCGCTGGGAATCCGGTAGATGGCGAGTGTTTGGTCGAAATCCGCTGGCTGTGCTTTGAGCTTCCAATGGGTGGCGGGATCGAAAAGACCAGCCGCACCCACGGTCGAATTCACGACAAACCGCACAGTATCAATGCCCGCACCCTTGAAGCGACCTTCAAGCACGTTGTTTACCACGCGGACAGGAAATTTCAGATTAGTGAACAACCGATCCACACAAACCCTAAAAGGTTTGGGCGCGACGGTTCGATAGCCGCAAGAAACAGGCCGCAATACCCGCCGATAGAGCCAATTGTTGAAATGAAAGAACGTACGATTCATCGGCTCTAATGGATCGGATACTTTCGATCTCGACGAGCCGCTGTCTGATGCAAATGGATCGTGAAATTCCCTTTCCTGAGCAACAGCGATTGTCGGCGCGCTTACCTTCGCAAACGCCGCGCAAGAAAACAGCAGCATGGGGACGATTAAAGCGGTTGGTTTCATAAGAGTTTTGAGTTTGTGGGTTGCTTGGACTGGATTTCTTTAATGAGATCAGCGTAAGAAGATTTCGCGATGATCGCGTCAAACTGATCGCGGTAGTTTTTAACCAGGCTGACACCTTCGATGACGACATCGTAGATTTTCCAGTCGTCACCGGAGGGGGATTTTTCCATCCTGTATTCGATGGGGTGCTCAACTTTCGATTTGGTTGTCAGCACAAGTTTTACCGAGGCATAGTTTTCGATGATTTTCTCGCCCTGATAATCGACTTTGTCCAAGTCGCTGTAATAGGTGGCGATCTTGTCCGAATAGTTGTTTTTCAGAAATTCGCTGAAAATTTTGACAAACTCCGCCTTTTCAGCGGGCGTGCGCTCGGCCCAATGTCGGCCAAGGCAGGCGCGGGCGCTCTGTTCCCATTCAAAGCGCTTCTCCATTTCGGCGCGGACTAACTGGCGGCGTTCGTTCTTCTTGGTTTCGCCTTGCACCTTGGGGTTCTTGAGCAGAAGCAGAACATTTCCTGTGGACGTTTTAACTTCCTGCAATGGGCTCTCGGCGTGTGCGCCGATGGCAAAAAATAGGAGGATGGCAAGTGTGGGAATGGTTGGTTTCATAAATGGAATTGGGTTTCTGAGTTTAGTTGGCGGGTTTCGACAGGTTTCCTTGCACGTATTTGGAGATCAACTTTTCCAGATCCATCGCCGGTTGGGTTTCGCGGAGCCTCCCACCGGCAGCAATCGGCTGTTCATCCGCGCCGGGAGTAATCTCGATATACTTTTCACCGATCATCCCTTTGGTCTTAATCGAAGCAATGGCGTCTTTTTGCAAAATCACCCCAGCCTGAATCATAAAGGTGACATCGGCTTCGTAATCTTGCAGGGCGACTTGTTTGACGCGCCCGATTTCCACCCCTGCAATCGAGATGGGAGAACCGCTTCTGATGCCGTTGCAATCGGTGAAAATGGCCTGCACTTCGTACCCTCCGGTGGTGGAGAACTCGTTCCTGGCAATTCGGATGCTCAGAAAGGCCATACAGAGCATGCCAATCGCCATGAACAGGCCGACGAAGAATTCTATCTTGTGTTTATTCATAATCGGTAAAAAAGCGTTAGTAGTGAACCGGCCCGTCGGGTTTGCCGTGAACGAACTGGTCAATCACGGGGTTTTGAGAAGTTCCTATCGTTTCAGGGGTTTCCACGGCGACGATCTTCCCCTCGTAGAGCATGGCGATTTTTTGGACGATGCCAAAGATCTCGGGGATTTCGTGAGATACGAGGATTCCCGTAAGGTTGAGCCGCTTGTGGACGGAATCGAAGAGATGCAAAATCGAATTTCCCACGATCGGATCCAAGCCAGTGGTCGGTTCATCGAATAGTATGATCTCTGGAGCGCGCACCAAGGTGCGGGCGAGCGCCACCCGCTTGCGCATCCCACCGCTGAGTTGGGCCGGATATTTACGGTCTGCGTCCTTGAGCCCCACAGAATCCAGTTCCTCCAGCACCTTGCTGCGAATCTTTGTCTCGCTCCAGCGCGTCTTTTCACGCAGCGGAAACGCGACGTTATCGAAAACCGTGTCGGAATCGAACAAGGCCCCGCTTTGAAAAACGTAACCGATGCGACTGCGCAGCGTCTCCAATTCCTCCCGGGGCATTTTTGCAATGTCCAGCCCATCCACCAATACTCGTCCCCGGTCAGGCCGAATCAAGCGCACCAAATGTCGCAAAAGCATACTCTTGCCGCTGCCGCTCATTCCGACCAACGCCACGAATTCGCCAGCCTTTACCTCCAGCGAAACGCCGCGCAGAACTTCCTGAGTGCCGAACGCTTTCCATAAGTCTTCGATAAGTATCACAGCATTTACTCCTTTAGTTTATCAATGATGTGATTAAGTAGTCGCCAATCAAGATGAGCACGGATGACGCCACCACCGCTTGTGTGGTCGCGGCGCTGACTCCCTCTGCGCCAAACCGGCAGTTGAAACCCTTGTAACAACAAACCCACGCGATCAGACCGCCGAAGCTCATGGATTTATAGATGCCGATCACGATGTCATGAAGCACCACATAATTGCTCATCTCCCCAAAATAGGCGCTCCCATCCATCCCCAGCACGCGAACGCCCACCAGATATGCGCCAAAGATCGCGATCACATCAAAGACAACCGCAAGCAGGGGCATCGCAATGAGAAAAGCGATCAGGTTGGGAGCCACGAGGTAACGCAACGGATTGAGGCCCATGAGTTCGATGGCGTCAATCTCATCATTGATCCTCATAATGCCAATCTTCGCTGTGATTGCAGATCCCGCCCGCCCCGTGACCATTAGTGCGGAGAGAACAGGGCCAAGTTCGCTAATCAACGAAAGCGAAACCAGTGGTCCCAACAGCGCCTCCGAACCCACCCGACGCAAGGTGGGGTATCCCTGCAACGCCAGCACCATTCCGGTGAATGTCGCAGTGAGGCAAATTACCGGCATCGATTTCCAGCCGATAAACCAGATTTGCTCGATGATTCTTCTGAACTTGATCGGCCTCGTGATGCTGCACACGACCGCTTCGCCCAAGAAAAGGGTGGTCTTTCCCGCAAGCATGAATAGGGCAATCAGCCGTACTCCCAAAGCTGTCAAGGAATCAGTCATTTATCTTCGTGGCTCTTCAATCCGCAGCAGCGTCCGACTCCAGATGGTTCTCGGAACTTTGCTCGACGGCTTGCATTGTCATAAAAGGCCAGGACTTTTTAGGGTCCCGGCCTTGAGCTAATAATTTAACCCTATGTTAGAATGCGAAACGAACGCCGGCACGAGTTGTGCCGAGATCACCACGATCATTGCTCGTGAAGTTGTAACGCCAGTCACTGAAAATGCCGATGCGAGGAGTCAGGCGAACTTCCATGCCGACCCCTGTATCGGCAAACGATGTGCGTTTGCCGTCGAGAATGTCTCCACCACCGGCGAAGATATACGGAGCCACACCGCAGCACCGCAACTCAATGGGATAACGAAGGATCAGGTTTCCTGTCAGTTGATGCAGCGCTTCATTGCGGGGACCGCCCGCAAACCAATTCGCATCCACGCCGACACCAAAGTAGCGGGCGAAGAAGAAACTTGCTCCTGCGCCGCCGCCGTTTTTGTCATGGAAATAGGCATGATGGCCTCCATTATTTATGGCGTCATTGTAGGAATAAGAGAGGTCAATCGTGAACTCCTGATCCTGGAAATATGCGCCCGTAGCCATAGGTTGTTTGAATTCCTTGGAGGACACCATTGAGGTGCCCGCGAGGGATGTGCTTGCGAGCGCGACCGCTGCAAGAAGTGTTATAGTCTGTTTTTTCATTTGGTTTTATTTTGGTTGTTTAGTCACCGTGATCCGTCACGGCATGCTGCGAAATTTATCGTGTGATGCTACCAAGCGCTATGGGGTATAACCCTACCTTGCTGAAGGAACGCAAAGTTCCTGCCGAATCCAATCTTGTGCCTGTTCCTAACGGTAGGGTTACACCCCATAGCGAAACATGCTCTCGCAACGCACAGTGTTGCTCACATGAAACAAACCAATCACAAGCACCGCCATCACAATGCCCAAGGCATCGGCCCCCAACTGATGCCGATATGCTTTGCATTCACTCATCCTACGGCTACTGCCGTTTCGATCGCGGGCACATTCAATAACTGGAATCCTGATACCATTCCGATGCAGTACTCGGGAAACGGTGGTTGGCTGGAGGAGGCCGCGCTGGCGCCCGGAACCTACGAATACTGCCTAGTGGTGGACGGCAACTGGATGCCAGATCCGCTGGCAAAAAACGAAGTGCCCAATCCATTCGGCGGAAAAAACTCCATTTTGGAGGTGGCAGCCTTGCCGGAAGCAACCTGTCCCACGCCTAAAAAATCCGTCACTCAAAAGCGAAAATAATTGAAAATACAAAAATTATGAAAAATCAGACACAAGCGATCAGCAATGACATGAATCAACTGGCCGAAGATGCAAGCGCATTGATGGCAGCCACCGCCGACGTCGCGGGAGAACAAGTAAGAGAGGCCCGCAAGCGTCTCACCAACGCACTCGAACGCGCCAAGGATATCTATGGCCGCGTTTGCGAAAAGGAGGTCGAAGGGGTCGAGGCCGCCTACGAGGCCATGCATAAGCATCCCTATTCCGCCATCGCCATCGGACTTGGGGTCGGCGCACTTATCGGTCTTCTCGTCACCCACCGGTGCAATTGCAGCCGCCGTTGATTCCCCACCACAAACGCGGGCTGTTTCCTTCGTTAATGAAGTTGTCTATGGAGTGTTCACCCCATGATGGAACCGCAGGCGCAGCAACGCGGCATCAGCTTGACGTTTTCTCGGTTCGACACCCCGCTCTATGTCCGCGCTGATCGGACCCGTTTGAAACAGATTGTCATCAACCTGATTTCCAACGCGATCAAATACAACAGGGAGCAGGGAGCAGTCGTCGCAGATTGTACCACGAGCACTCCTGAGCGCACACGAATCAGTGTCAAAGAATGCCGGCGCGGGGTTGTCTCCGGAAAAGTCATCGAGCGACACTTGTGTGGGCAATGTTCAAGATTGTTTTAGAGCGAGGGCCGAACCTGGGTAGTGTTCGCCGGTTCGAGCAGTATGGAGGCGCCATCGTTGCCGATGATTCTTCTGGGACTCAGATCGGCAAATGGCCCACCAATTGGGAAATGGCTGCTTGCAGTTCCTCAATTTGGATCGGCTTGGTGAGATGTTCGGCAAATCCAGCGGCGCGGCTTTTTTCAATATCATCCTCCATGCCATAGCCGCTAATGGCAATGCCTGACAGTCCATCCCTGTCGCGCAACTCTTGCATGATCTCCCGGCCATCGCCGTCGGGCAGGCCCAAGTCACTGATGAGAAGATCGAATTTCTCCCCTCTTTCCCTCACTTTTTGTGCTGCCGCCAGGGCGGCGCTCACACTTTTGGCTGGGGTAACCTTGCACCCGGCCCGCTCTAACAAACGCCTCAGAATTTGCAAGGTGTCTGCATTGTCCTCGACCAAAAGAATCCGCGGGGTGCGTTCTCCGATTTTCGGGTTCCATTTTACTACTTTTCGCACCAGATATGCGGTGGGTTCCTTCGTGGCTTGGCCACTGATTGCAGGCAATTCAACGAAAAAAGTGGCACCCTTGCCTTCACCTTCGCTTTCCACCCAGATTTTGCCGCCGTGCAGATCCACAACGGCCTTACAGATGGCCAGTCCCATCCCCAATCCACCGAATTGTTGGGTGACTCGCGTTTCGCCCTGCTCGAAGGCAACAAAAAGGCTGGGGATGACCTGAGGGGCTATGCCTCGGCCTGTATCGGCAACCTCGGTGCGCACAATCCCGGCGCGCGAGTTGGAGGTGCGAACCGTGACGGTGCCGTTGGCTGGGGTGAACTTGGTGGCGTTATTGAGAAGATTCCAAAACACCTGCTGAAGTCGGCCGCCGTCGCCGTTCACATTGTGCTGGGGGGCCGCCAGTTCCAAACGAAGATTCAGCCTCTTCGCCTCGACTTCTTCGCGGCAGATCGCCAGGACACTCCGAAGGGTGGCGTGCAGGTCTGTGGGCTGGAGGCGCAGTCCGATTTTGCCCCGAACAATGCGATTTAAGTCCAGGAGGTCGTCTATCAGGCGCGCTTCCAGTTCCAGGTTGCGGCGGACCATGGCAAGTTCTTCACGAAGTTCATCAGTCAAGGCCGAATCGGTCTCACGGGAGCTAATGGTCATCAGCGCAGGAGTGAGCGGCGTACGCAGTTCGTGGGAAAGAATGGCGAGAAACCGGTCCTTGTCCCGGTTGGCTGTTTCGGCGGCCTCTATCGCCTTCTTCAAGTTTCCCTCTGCCTGCTTGCGCTCGGTGTTGTCCTGTTCGATGGCAATAAAGTGCGTGCCCTCGCCTTGACTGTCCTTCACTGGGGTGATGGTTGTTTCCTGGGTGAAATGGGTGCCATCCTTACGCCGATTGATCAGTTCCCCATGCCAGACCTTCCCGGCGAGGATGGTATCCCACAGATCCCGATAAAACTCTGTATCTTGTTTACCCGACTTGAGCATACTGGGCGTTTTGCCGATGACCTCCTCCCTGCTATAGCCGGTCAAGGTTGTAAAGGCGGCGTTGGTCCATAGAATCACGCCCTTGCTGTCCGTGATGAGAATGGAGTTGGCTGCCGCTTCGAGAGCGCCGCTCTGCAAGCGCAGGCGCGCCTCCGCTTGCTTGCGCTCGGTGATGTCATGCACCTGCCCTGTGAATATGCGCCGTTCTCCAATACGCATCTCACTAACCCCCAAACGGATGGGAAAAGTGGAGCCATTTTTATGGAGGCCAACGACCTCGCGTCCGATGCCGATGATTTTTTTGATGCCCGTGCGGCGGTAGTTTTCCAAGTATTGGTCATGCTGCTCGTGATAAGGGGAGGGCATGAGCATATTGACGTTTCGCCCAATCAGCTCATCGGCGCGGTAGCCAAACAGTTTCTCAGCAGCGGGATTCGCCGCCGCGATGATCCCCATTTCGTCGATGATAATGATGGCGTCCACCACGGTGTCAAAAATTCCCCGGTAGCGGTTTTCGCTCTCAATCAGGGCTTCTTCAGCCCGCTTGCGCTCGGTGATGTCCTCCACCAATCCCAGAAGGCGGGGATGGCCGGTTGAGTGCTTGCCGCGCACCCAGACCCAGCGTACCTGCCCGTCTTCGTAGCGAACGCGGCATTCAAAACTCCAATCCTCACCCATCTCCACCGCCCGTAGAATCTTCTCCTCCACCTCTGGGCGCTCCCCCTCCGTTACATGATTGAGAAACGTCCCGTAATCCCATTGCGACAACGGCGATTCATAGCCAATGATCGTGTCGTGATGCGCTGGCCGACCTACACCCGGAGTTAACGCATCCAAATCCCAAACGCCGATCCTTCCTGCTTCCATGGCAAAAGCGAGTCGGGCCTGCGCCATGCGGAGGTTCTCTGCCTGTCCCGAAATAACCGCTGCTTGTCCCGAAATTGCTTTAGCCTGTCCGGAGAGATTATCTAGGTGACCAGCCGCGATATTCTCCGCGTGCCCCGCTATGCTCTTCGCCTGGCCCGCGATGGCTTCAGCCTGCCCCGCAATGTTCTCCACCTGTCCTCCTATGGTGTTCTGCGCACTTTGTCGTGATGCTTCGGATTCAGCCTTGCGGAGGGGTGCGCGGCGCAGCCGTTCAAAGCTCCACACAATAAGGAGGTTGACCAACACGAACAGCAGGATGATGAAGATATTAGGAGCGGAAAACAGGGCCTGTTTCCCGTCCGATCCGATCCAGAATGAAACAGTCGCAGCAGACAGGCCCAGAGCCAAAAACCCCGGACCGAGTCCCGCGTAAAGAGTCACGAAAATCACCGCAGGGCAGAATGGGAAGTAAAGCAGGGAATCCCCCCCCAGGGGGATTCCCCCATAATGAACCGCGATCCTTACGACGACAGCCAACGCAACAGCCAGGAACGCGATGCCGTAGCGAAACCAGACAGGATGTTGCTTCCCCTGAGTAATTGAAGCGGTCATGTTCAAAAGCCGCTTTTCCGAAGCGTCTTTGCAGAAAGCATCGCGCGAAGGGGTCTTATAAGCCGTAACATTTTCCTGGAGGCTCGGAAGGGAGGTTTGGAGTCCAACATGCAGGACGGCATTTTGAACGGAAGAGCAATCGAGGTCTGCGGGTATCCCTAAGTCACACGGAGGAAAATATTTGCCTGTCAAATTTATTGAAATCGCCAATAACGATTATCGTGCCTTCGTGTGAGTTTTTTGCCTTTGCTGCCTTGGTATGAGTTTTTGGTATCTACGCGCCGAAGGCGACTTCTACCACGGGACTCCAGACGCGGGTGGGTTCGTCGTCCCAGTAGCTGACGCGGTAACGGCGTTTCTCGGGCCGGCCGGGGACTTTCAGCGGACGGCTGTCGTGGTAGGGGCTGCTGGTGCTGATGGCCAGTTGCTTCCAGTCCGTTTCACTGGCCACCTGATTTTCTATCCACATGGATGCGTTGCCTTTTTGCAAGGTGACCTTAAAAGGGAAGCGCTGCTCACAGGGACCATATTTTAGGGCACAAACCGGGTATCCTGCCAGTCCAAAAACCCTCGGCGAGGTCATCCGCAAGCGTCGCCTCGACCTTGGCCTTAAACAGCGAGAAGCCGCAAAAATGATCGGGTGCAACTATCTTACCCTCGTGAACTGGGAGAAGGGACACTTCACTCCCAGGGTGAACCACATGGCCGAGGTCGTTCAGTTCTTGGGTTACAATCCCCTGCCGACAGGAAGCACTATCGCCGAGCAACTCGTCGCGTACCGCAAAGCCCGCGGACTCACTCAGAAGCACTTTGCCCATGAACTCGGGATTGATCCGAGCACCCTTGCGAAGTGGGAGCAAGGTGAGCGGGAGCCAAAGGGGGATTTTCTGGAACGCGTTCTTTCGGCAATGAACCAGCGGCGTTGACTTGGGGGGTGCCATTGAAAAGGATGCCGCGTCATAGCCAAGAAGAGTCGCGTTTCTGACCCGGTTCGCAGCGGGATTTGATTGGGGCTGTAAAACAAATCTCTGCGAGGTTGACGGGGACGAGCACTGGATGGGGCGGGCCCGTGTTGACCGGACTCATTTTTCTGGGCCAGATGGAGGGTTAGTCCAAGGGGCTGGTTTTCTTGATTGTTGTGTTTAGTTGGTGGGTGGTGGTTTGTCCAGCGTCCGCGCAAGGAGGCCGTAGGCCGACTGGAGCGGAAGCTGGATGCGCTTGGGCCGCGAAGCCAGCCGGGCTCTGGTAGCCAAGCTTGCTGTGCGGTCGAAATTCGTTGTATTGACGCCGGTAATCTTCAATCACCACGCGGGCCTCGGTGAGGGTCCAGAGCTGTTCCCGGTTCAGGCATTCCTCGCGGAAGCGTCCATGGAAGCTCTCGACGAAGCCGTTCTGCCAGAGGCTGCCGGGTTCGATGTAGATGGTCTTGACCTGCTTCTCCGCCAGCCATTGCTGCACGATCTTGGCGATGAACTCGCTCCCGTTGTCGCTGCGCAGGTATTCCGGCGCTCCGTGCTGCTCTATCGCCTTCGCCAACCACTCCAGTACGTCGGCACTCCGCAGCGCCCGATCTGCCCGCAGCACATGGCATTCGCGGGTGTATTCGTCCAGGATGGTCAGCATCCTCAACGCTCCTCCCCTCATGGTTGCGTCGGCAATGAAGTCCCATGTCCATACGTGCCCGCGGTGGGTTGCTTGGGTGGGCAATCCGGTGGAGACGCCCCGACGCACGATCTTGCGCTTGGTCGGCGGCACCCGCAGCCCCTCCATCCGTCGCAAACGTTGGATGTGTCGCTTGCCGACTTTCCAGCCTTCCCGACGCAATAATGCTGCGATCCGTCGATACCCATAGCGCGGGTGCACCGCCGAGAGTTCATGCAGTCGCTTGCGCATCTGCTGCTCTGCGCTGCTGGCAGGCCGCCCCTGGTAGCCGTAGGTCGAGCGGGCCAGCCGCAGGATGCGACACGCTGAGCGCCTCGAACACATCCCCACTCCCACCACTTGCATCGCCACTGCCCGGCGATGAGCCGGGCTCAGAGCTTTTTTTCGCATGCAAACTCCAATACCCGGTTTTTCAATAGCGACTCCGCCAGCATCTTCTTTAGCTCCGTGTTCTCACGCTCCAGCTCCTTGAGCCGCCGGGCCTCGTTTACCTCCATCTGCCCAAACTGCCTTTTCCATCGGTGGAAGCTTACCTCCGAGAGGTTGTGCTCTCGGCACACCTCTTTAATCGCCTTGCCGCTGTCGGCTTCCCGCAGGATGCGGATTTTATCCTCTGTCGTGTATCTCTTGCCTTTCATTTCGTCTGGTTTTGCGCCCCCAGACTAACACATCACCCGGCCTGAAAAAACGAAGTCACGTCAGTGTGTTGGAACGTTCGGATGGTAAGGCGCATGTCACAATCGCGTGGCCTCTGTTGCCCAGAAGCTTTCCTTGGTGCTTATTTTTCGTTGGGCGTGTTTTTCATGGCCCTTGGTATGGTTTTGCTTTTATCGCCCCTACCTCGTTTCCAAAACTACCGACGGTATGGTTTTGCTCTTATCGCCCTGCCTCGTTTCCAAAACTACCTGAGTCATAGAGGCTCATGTTTGCGTTCATTTGCAAGAGGGTGTAGAGGTCGGTTTATCGCTTTTGCCTCCTTTTACTTAAGGCAATCAAATACGAACGGCTTAGCACAAACAACAACGCCGATATCGCACAAATTAACGAACCTGTCAAATCAAAGCCATGTGGCAGTTTTGTTATAACAACTAGAAAAGACCATCCTCCTAATGAGAGGGTTCCCATTACAAACGAACAAACGACCAAATAATAAAACTCTCTCCATCGATTCTCGGGTGCGAGCCATGCACAAATTATAATAAAAGCGATACCCGCCAGCAAAGTCTCTAATACTCTTGAAAACTTATACACCGACGGATTCAGAACAGTCATAACCAAAGCCGCAGAGGAAATCCCCACGACGATAAAAGATAGCATCGATACGAGCTGTCGAAATATAAACATGGCGTTTAGTGTTTGACAAACTTGCCTACAGGGTCCTGTTGAATATGCGTCCCGGTTTCTGACGTGCCAAATAACGAATTATCCATATAACTCTGTACCGCGCCATACACCGTGTCCCGCGGAACATTTGTCATAAGTTCATAAGCTCCAATCTTCCCCATCGTGCTTAACGTAAAATCGTTGATTGTGCCATTCTCTACTTTTGTTCCAATTTGTCCCGCAATAGACCCAAAACTATTACGTCCAGCATTTATCCCATCTATGCTAGCCTTCCAAGGGAAGAGATTGGACAGCCAACCAGAAAATGCCCCTATGCCGGTATTAAAACCAATCCTGTTCGAATTAAGTTCGTTTCCATTGGTAAAATCATCCAGAGTGGACGACATAAACCCGTTAACTGCTCCACCTGCAATGGGGTTGCCCGAGACTGCTGTGGTTATTCCACCAAAAGCTCCACCCACGCCATTGCTAAAGTAAGTTTGAGGAGAAGAAACGCTCCCCTTCCAATAGTCGCTAACCGCAGTGCTTCCTACCCCACCAATTATGCCTGCACCGGCCCCAATCTGGACCAGTTTCACGCCTGCGGCAGTTGCCGGAATACTAGCGCCCACAGCTCCAAATGTTGCCACAGCTGCGACCCTGACGCCTGTATTCGTTGCCATGCTGCTATACATTTGTTGGTCAGAAATTTGACCGTATAAATTCTGGTCGACCAGTGAGTCGGTCTTGGAGAAGTTTCCTAACGAAAACACATTGAACGCGGTCATGCCGAAGGAAATTCCATAGGCTCCGATGTTGTTTAATGCGCCCCCTTTGAGCAACATCCTCTGTTGGGCTGCTTCCAAATCTTGAATTACTATCCGCCCCGTCGGGTCCAAGCCATTCACCGGGTCTCCGTTGCAGTAGTCATACAGCGACATGCTGGTGGCATGGCCGAGCGGGTCGGGGGAGACCCGTCCGCCCAACTCGGCATCGTATCGCATGCCCGCACGAGTCATTGTGCAGGCTGTGTTGTACGCGTACGCCTGCGGCCCTAGGCAGGCGAAAAGCAAGGCAAGGATGATGACCAGCACGCGGTTCACGGGTGTGACTCTATGCAGAGCCGGGGGCGGATGTCCAGCGTGAGGAAGCGAGGCTTAGAGGTCGCCCGCTGGGGCGGCGTCGGGGAGTTTGGCCGGGTGGCAACGCAGGTGTGCGTCTTTGAGGAGTTTAATCGAGACGTGGGTGTAAATCTCGGTGGTTTCAAGGCTGGCGTGGCCGAGCATGGCCTGGATGGCCCGAAGGTCGCAACCGTTCTCCAAAAGCAGCGTGGCGAAGGTGTGCCGGAAAAGGTGGCAACTTCCCTTCTTGCCTATGGCCGCTTTGCCGATGATTTCGGCCACCTTTGTTCCCAGTCGGCCAGGCGTGACCCGGCGTCCCTCGCTGTTGAGGAAGAGGGCGTGCTCATTGAGTGAGGGGCAGAG